>NZ_JBGCUM010000050.1:0-38030 GCF_054177665.1 Roseateles sp. P5_E8
CGCTTGATCTCGTCCTGGGTGGCGCTTCGCTGCACCCCGAGCGTGGCGTAGTAGTCCTTGAATTCCATAGCGTTCCCCTCTGCGGTGTCGTCAGTTGGAGCCGGCGGGTGCGGGCTCAGGCGCGGGTGCTTCAGCGTTGGATGCCTTGGCGACCAGCCTGGACAACGCGGCAAATCCGATCGGCGGCACGGTCAGCCAGGGCAGCGTGAAGAGGCGCCTGGCCAGGCCATGGGCCATGCGTTCCATCTGCTTGCCCTCGCCCGCCAGCCGCGCCGCCAGCAAGGGGTCGCGCGTTCCGGCGGCCAGCACGCTCTTGTTCAGCACCCAGGCATAGGGCTCGATGCTGGCGCGGCGCAGGTCGTCCTGCAGCGCAGCGGCCTGCGACACGGGCGTCACTTCCAGCAAGGTCACCAGGATGATCTTGGTGTACGCGGCGTCCTGCAGCCGCATCAAGGGTGTCACCACGCGGGCCGCAGCCTGCCCCTCGAACTCCCGCATCATCTGGCGGTGATAAGCGCCGGTTGCGTCCATCAGCAGCATGGAATGGCCGGTGGGCGCGGTGTCGAGCACGACGAAGGCGCTGCGGCCCTCGCTGACGATGCGCGAAAAGGCATGGAAGACGGCCACCTCTTCGGTGCAGGGCGATTGCAGGTCTTCCAGCAGCAGCGCCCGCTCGGCCGTGTCGAGCTTGGGTGACCTGGCCGCCATGATCTTGTCGATGTAGCGCTGCGTCTCGACCTTCGGGTCGATGCGGCTCACGTTCAAACCCGGCACGTCGCCGGCCAAGGTTGCGGCCAGGTGGGCGGCCGGATCGGTGGTGCTGAGGTGCACGGTCTTGCCCCGCTCGACCAGCCCCAGGGCCAGCGCCGCAGCGACCGTCGTCTTGCCGACGCCGCCCTTGCCCATCACCATGATCAGCCCGTGCCCGGCGGTGGCCAGTTCGTCGGCCAGCGCATCAAGGCCCGGGAGCTTGCCGCTGGCTGCCACGGCCGAAGCCATGGGCGGCGCGACCGGGCCGGCATCGGTGGTCAGCAGTGCGCGCAACGCGGGCAGGCCGACCGTGTCGAAGGCGCGCAGCGGCACGCGGTCCTGCGGCAGTGCACGCAGCGATGCCGGCATCGCGTCCAGCGCCTGCTGCCCCAGGTCTTCGATGGCGCAGGCCACGGCGTCGCTGCGCTCACTGGCGTGGAACACGCCGTTGATGGCCAGCCGCTGGTTGTGCAGGCCCAGCTCATGCAGCTCGACCGAGGTGTGCGCCGCTTCATTGATCGCGCCCTTGTCCGCCCGCGTCACCAGGATGACGGTGGTCTGGGCCGGGTCGCTCAGCGCTTCCAGCGCCGCCTTGAAGCGCTCCTCCTGCATCTTCAGGCCCGAATGCGGGCCCAGGCAGGAGGCGCCCCGGTCGTTGCCGTCGAGAAAGCCGCTCCAGGCCTTGGGCAGGCTCAGCAGCCGCAACGTATGGCCGGTCGGCGCGGTGTCGAAGACGATGTGATCGAAGCGTCCGTCCTTGTCGGACAGCAGCGCGGCAAACTCGTCGAACGACGCGATCTCGGTGGTGCAGGCGCCGGACAGTTGCTCGCGCACCGTCGAAAGTTCGGTGTCACTGGCGCCGGCGCCCATCTGCGCCAGCACCCGCTGCCGGTAGGACTCGGCCGCCGTGTCGGGGTCGATGTTGAGCACGGACAGCCCCGGCGCGCCGGGCACCGGCGTTGGCGTGTTGCGCAGCTCGATGCCCAGCATCTCATCGAGGTTGGAGGCCGCATCGGTGCTCACCAGCAGCACCTTCTTGCCGCCGTCGGCCAGCGTCAGCGCGGCGGCGGTGGACAGCGAGGTCTTGCCGACGCCGCCCTTGCCGGTGAAGAACAGGTGCCGCGTGGCCTGGGTCAGGAAGCCCGGCGCCTGCGCGGCCGGCGCTGCTTGTGTGAACCAGGCTTGCACCTCGGCATGCGAGGGCAGCCCGCCGCTGTGCACGACCCGGCCGTCGATGACGACCGCCGGTGTCGCGCTGACGCCGTGACTCAGGATGGCATCGTGATCCTCGACCTTGATGATCTCGACCTCGGCGCCCTGCTCCTTCGCCACCCGCTCGATCATCGCGATGGTGTTATGGCATTTGCTGCAACCCGAACCTAGAACCTTGATCTGCATTGAGGCCTCCTCATGCGGGGCTGAAAGAGTGTTTAACTCGCACCACCGCCTTGCGCAGTTCGCCCACCCACAGCACGCTGCTCGCCATCCCCACGCACACCGCCCACTGCTGCAAGCTCAGCGGCGCGGTGCCAAATGCCAGGTTCAGCGGCGGGACGTTCACCACCGCCACCTGCAGCAGCGCCGACAGCGTGATCGCACCCCACAGCCAGCCGTTGACGAACAAGTAGCGAAACGCGCTGGCCGTCTCCGACCGGGCGTTGAAGCAGTTGAACAACTGCGCCAGCACCAGCACCGTGAAGCCCGCCGTACGTGCTGTGGCCAGATCACCCTCACCCGCAATCAGGCCGCCGGGCAGGTAGAGGTCAATCGTTGCCAGCGTTGCGAGCGCCATCGTCAGGCCCGTCCACACCACGCCCCACAGCATGGGCGCGTCGATGGCGCGCTCGTCCGGCCGGCGCGGGGGACGGGCCATCACGTCTTCGGTCTGCGKGTCCACGCCCATGGCCAGCGCGGGGCCGGAGTCGGTGATCAGGTTGATCCACAGGATCTGCGTCGCCAGCAGCGGCAGCACCAGCTCCTCGCCTACGCCAGCGCCCAGGCCGATCACGCTGGCGCCGACGACGCCGAGGAAGACGGTCAGCACCTCGCCCATGTTGGACGACAGCAGGTAGCGCAGGAACTTGCGGATGTTGTCGAACAGCGCGCGGCCCTCGCGCACGGCGTCGACGATGGTGGCGAAGTTGTCGTCGGCCAGGATCATCCTGGCCGCCTCCTTGGTGACCTCGGTGCCGGTCACGCCCATGGCCACGCCGATGTCGGCGGCCTTCAGCGCCGGGGCGTCGTTGACGCCGTCTCCCGTCATCGCGACGACGCTGCCGTCGGCCTGCAACGCGGCGACGATGCGCAGCTTGTGCGCCGGAGCGACGCGGGCGTAGACCGAGACGGTGCGCACGGCGTTGGCGAAGCCGGCTGCATCGAGCCCGTCCAGCTGCGCGCCGGTGAGCGCCGGGCCTCCGGCTTCGATGATGCCGAGGTCGGCCGCGATGCGGGCTGCCGTGCGCGGGTGGTCGCCGGTGATCATGATGACGCGGATGCCGGCGCGGCGCGCCTCGGCGATGGCCGTGCGGGCTTCCGGGCGCGGCGGGTCGATCATGCCCACGGTGCCAACAAAGATCAGCCCGTGTTCAAGGCCCTCGGCCAGCGCCGGGTCTTCGCCTTCGTTCAGCGGCCGGTAGGCCACGGCCAGCGTGCGCAGGGCAGCGCTGGACAGGCGGTCCACATCGCCCAGCACGCGCGCCCGCGCCGCATCGTCCAGAGGCACCAGGGCCGCGCCGACACGCTGGCGGTCGCAGCGCTTGAGCAGCACGTCGGGCGCGCCCTTGGTGACGACGACGAGGGCGTCGCCCTGCTCGTGGTCGCGCTCGACGGTGGACATCATCTTGCGGTCGGAGCTGAACGGGATTTCGGCCACCCGCTCGAAGCGCCGCTGGCGCCGCTCGTCGACGCCCAGCTTGCGCTCGGCCACCAGGAAAGCCGCCTCGGTCGAGTCGCCGTGGATCTGCCAGTCGCCGTCCTCACCCTGCCGCAGGTCGGCATTGCCGGCCAGGCTGCCACCACTGAGCACGACGATGTTCTCGGCCCGCGCCGGGCCGTCGGCCAGCGGCTGCCCCTGCAACGCCAGCCCACCCACCGGCGCGTAGCCGACGCCGCTGACCACCGTCTCGCCCGAGGCCGTGACGACGCGCTCGATGGTCATCTCCGAGCGCGTCAGCGTGCCGGTCTTGTCGGTACAGATGACCGAAGCCGAGCCCAGCGTCTCGACCGACGACAACTGCTTGACGACCGCGTTCCTGCGCGCCATGCGCTGCACGCCCAGGGCCAGCACCACCGAGAGAATCGCCGGCAGGCCCTCGGGCACGGCCGCCACCGCCAGCGACACGCCCAGCAGCAGCACGTTGAGCACGACGGCCGGCGTGCGCACCTCGCTGAGCAGCAGCAAGGTCGCGACGATGACCACCGCGATGACGACGACCGCGATGCCCAGCACGCGGCCAATGTGCGCCACCTCCTTTTGCAATGGCGTCGGCTGTTCGGTGGACGCCTCCAGCATGCGGGCGATGGCACCCACCTCGGTGGCCATGCCGGTGGCGGTGACGACGGCGCGGCCGGTGCCCTGCGCCACGGCGCTGCCCTTGAACACCATGTTCAGCCGGTCGGCCAGCGCTGCGGGCGCGCTCAGCGGTGCGGGGTCTTTCAGCACCTCCTCGCTCTCGCCCGTCAGCGAGGCCTCCTGCACGCGCAGGTCCGCGCAGCGCAGCAGCCGCRCATCGGCGCCGATGGCATCGCCCTCGCCCAGCACCAGCACGTCGCCACGCACCAGGCCCTCGCTCGGGATGCGCAGTTGCTGGCCGTCGCGCAGCACCGCCGAGGTGACTGCCGTCATGCGCGCCAGCGCAGCGACCGCGTTCGCGGCGCGGGCCTCGTGGACGAAGCCCAGCCCCGCGTTCAGCAGCACGACGAGGCCGATGACGATGGCGTCCACCGGCCAGCCGGTGCGACCTTCCAGCGCCCAGGCGACTAGCGCGATGCCGACCGCGACGAGCAGCAGGTAGACCAGCGGGTCGTGCAGCTGAGCCAGCAGCCGGCGCCAGGCCGGCGTGGGTGGCGTGGCGCGCATGGTGTTGGGGCCGTCGGCGGCCAGGCGGCGCGCGGCCTCGGCGGCGGTGAGGCCTTGTTCTGGGTCGGTGCCTAGCGTGGTCGCGACCTCCGCAGCGGTGCCGAGGGATGGGTCGACCGCCAGCGCCGCCGTCATGTGGGCGCTGCGGTTGTCGTCAATTCAAGGAGGTAGCGATAGACGTCGCGATCCGAGCCCGCCTCATCCAGTGTGAAGCCGCCCTGCTTCGCCAGCTCGCGCATGCCCGCGTTCTCGCGCAGCACCAGCGCCACTAGGCGCTGCGTGCCATGGCCGCGCAGGTAGGCAACCATCTTGTCGAGCAAGCGCTGGCCCAGGCCCTGCCCCTGCACCTCGGCCGCCAGGATGATGGCGAACTCGGCCTCGACGTTGTCGGGGTCGGCCATGGCGCGCACCACGCCGAGCGTGCGCTGCGTGCCGTCGGGCTGCGTTTCAAGCACCACAAAAGCCATCTCGCGGTCGTAGTCGATCTGCACCAGGCGGGCCAGCTCGCTGCGCGGCAGCTCGCGGCGCAGGCTGAAGAAGCGCAGGCGGATGTCCTCGGGTGCGAGCTGCCCGGCGAAGGCGAGGTGGCGCGCCTCGTCCTCGGGCCGGATGGGCCGCACCAGCAGCTGGCGGCCCTGCCACGACCACGTCTCCGCAAGCTCAGCCGGATAGGGCTGAATGGCGAAGCGCGACGTCCCGGCACTGGCCGCGCGGGTAACACGCAAGCGGGCGTCCAGCGCGATCACGCCGTCGCCGTCGGCCAACAGCGGATTGATGTCCAGCTCGGCCAGCTCGGGCAGGTCGGCCAGCATCTGCGAGACGGTCACCAGCACGTCGCAGATGGCATCCATGCGGGCGGGCGCATGGTCGCGGTAGCCGGCCAGCAGCCTGGCCACGCGCGTGCCGGCCACGAGCTCGCGCGCCAGCACGCGGTTTAGCGGCGGCAGGCCGATGGCGCGGTCGGCCATGACCTCCACCGCCGTGCCGCCCTGGCCGAACAGGATGACCGGGCCGAACACCGGGTCCACGCTGGCGCCGACGATGAGCTCCTGCGCATGCGGCCGGCTCACCATGGCCTGCACCGTGAAGCCGGCGATGCGTGCTGACCGCTTGACCGAGCGGACACGCGCCAGCATCTGATCGGCGGCGAGGCGCAGGGCCGCAGCGTCGGCCAGCGCCAGCACGACGCCGCCCACATCGGACTTGTGGCTGATGTCGGGCGACAGGATCTTCAGCGCGACGGGGTAGCCGATGGCAGCTGCGGCATTCACCGCATCGTCAGCCGAGGGGCCGACCGCGACCGTCGGCACGACCGGGATGCCGTAGGCCTGCAACACGGCCTTGGCCTCCAGCTCGTCGAGCATGTCGCGGCCGTCGGCGAGTGCGGCCTCGACGACGGCGCGCGCCGCCGCGCGGTCCGCCGGCCCGGCCTCGCTGGCCGTGGGCGCCTCGGTGAGCATGGCCTGGTTGCTGGCGTGGCGAGCCAGCATGGAGAACGCACGCACGGCCTCCTCGGGCGTGTCGTAGCCGGCCACGCCCGCACCCTCGAAGATGCGCCGCGCCTCGACCACGCCAGCATCGCCCAGCCAGCTGCTCATCAGGCGGCCGGCCGCCTCGCGGGCCAGCGGTGCGCAGGCCAGGGCAATGTCCTCGCTGCGCACGATGGCCGTCGGCGCGTGCATGAACAGCACCGTGCCGGTGTCAGGGTCGTCGAGCAGCGCGCGCAGCGTGGCGGTGTAGCGCTCGACCGGCGCGTCGCCAATGATGTCGACGGGGTTGCCGCGCGACCAGGTGGGCGGCAGCACGGCGTCCAGCTTGCCGCGCAGCGCTTCACTGAGCGGCGGCAGTTCGACGCCGGCCAGCGCGGCGGCATCCGCCGCCATGACGCCAGCGCCGCCGCCGTTGGTCATCAGCGTCAGGCCGCGCTGCGGGTTGCCGCGAAAGTGCGCCAGCGTCTCGGCCGCCATGAACAGGTCTTGCAGCGTGTCCACGCGCAGCATGCCGGCGCGGCGGATGGCGGCGTCAATGACCACGTCGGACCCCGCGAGCGCGCCGGTGTGCGAGGCCGCCGCCTGCAAGCCGTTGCCCGCGCGGCCGGCCTTCACCACGATGACCGGCTTGTTGCGCGCCGCCGCGCGCGCCGCCGACATGAACTTGCGCGGCGACTCGATGGACTCCATGTAGAGCAGGATGGCCCGCGTGTGCGGGTCGCTGGCGAAATGGTCCAGCAGGTCGCCAAAGTCCACGTCGGCCCGCTCGCCCAGCGACACCATGTGCGAGAAGCCGATGCGCCGCGAGCGCGCCCAGTCGAGCACGGCCGTGACCAGCGCGCCTGACTGCGAAACGAAGGCGATCTCGCCGGGCAAGGCATCGACATGGGCGAAGCTGGCGTTCAGGCCGATGCGCGGCGACAGCAGGCCCAGGCAGTTGGGGCCGAGCAGGCGCAGCAGATGCGGCCGCGCGGCGTCCAGCGCGGCCTGCTTCTGGGCAGCGGTGAGGCCGGCGGTCATGACGATGGCGGCGCGCGTGCCCAGCTGGCCCAGTTCGGCGATGAGGCCGGGCACCGTGTCGGGCGGCGTGCACAGCACGGCCAGGTCGGGCGGCTCGGGCAGGTCGCTGACGCGGGCGGCCAGGGCCACGCCGTCCAGCTCGGCGTGCCTGGGGTTCACCCCCAACACGCGGCCCGTGAAAGTGCCGGCGCGCAGGTTGCGCCAGACGGTCGCGCCGACGCTGCCGGGCCGGTTGGAGGCGCCGACCACCACGACCGAGCGCGGTGTGAGAAGCTGGTCGAGGTGGCGGATRCTCACGGCGTGATGGCTACTTTGAGCACGCCGTCGCGCTGATGACCGAACAGCTCGTAGGCCGCCTCGATGTCGTCGAGCTTGAAGCGGTGGGTCACCATCGCTTCCAGGTTGACGCGCCGCGCAGCGATGACGGACATCAACCGGCGCATGCGCTCCTTGCCGCCGGGGCAGAGGGTGGTGACGATCTTGTGGTCGCCCAGGCCAGCGGCGAAGGCGCCGAGCGGGATGGTCAGGTCCGTCGAATAGACGCCCAGGCTGGACAGCGTGCCGCCCGGCCGCAGCACGCGCAGGCAGGCCTCGAAGGTCTGCTGCGTGCCCAGCGCCTCGATGGCGACGTCCACGCCCCGGCCGTCGGTCAGCCGCATGATTTCCTCGATGGGGTCGACCTTGCTGGCGTCGATGACATGGTCGGCGCCCATCTGCGTGGCGATGAGCAGGCGGTTGGCGAGGCGGTCGACGCCGATCACCATGGCCGCACCGCTGAGCTTGGCGCCGGCCGTGGCGCACAGGCCGATGGGGCCTTGCGCGAACACGGCCACCGTGTCGCCGATGCGCACGCCCGCGCTCTCGGCACCGCTGAAGCCGGTGGACATGATGTCGGGGCACATCAGCACCTGCTCGTCGGTCAGGGAGTCGGGCACCGGCGCCAGGTTGGCCATGGCGTCGGGCACGAGCACGTACTCGGCCTGGCAGCCGTCGATGGTGTTGCCGAACTTCCAGCCGCCCATCGCCTTCCAGCCATGCGCCGTGCCGGCGCCGTCCTGCGAGCCGCAGCCGCACAGGCAGGCGGTGCTCCAGCCGCTGGGCGTGATGGCCCCGGCGATGACGCGCTGGCCCTCGCGGTAGCCACGCACGCCGGAACCGAGCTTCTCGATGACGCCCACGGGCTCGTGGCCGATGGTCAGGCCGCGCTCGACCGGATACTCGCCCTTGAGGATGTGGATGTCGGTGCCGCAGATGGTCGTCGTGGTGACGCGGATCAGCGCGTCCTGCGGGCCGACGGCAGGCATGGGCTTGTCGGCGAGCACGATGCGCCCGGGCTCGACGAAGACAGCGGCTTTCATCATGGCCATGGGGAATCCTCCAAAAGGCGCTACGCGCCTGGAAGGGTTCCATGACGTCAGACCATCCTGAACTCCGGCTTGCCGGGCGTCGAGGCTAGTAGCGCCGTTGCAGGGTAGGACGCGAGGCCGGCGGCCGCTTTGCGCCAGATCAGGCCAGGCCTGCTTTATCAAGCCCGAACATCTTGTCCAGCGAGCCGGGCACGTTGCGGAAGGCCACGTTCATGCGGTTCCAGCCATTGATGGCGGCGACGCGCCAGGTCAGCTCGGACAGCTCCTCGTCGGGGAACTGCTCGCGCACCTCGGCATAGGCGGCGTCGGAGATGCCCTCGGGGGCGATGCGCGTCAGCGCCTCGGTCCAGGCCAGCGCGGCGCGTTCCTTGGGCGTGAACAGCGGCGACTCGCGCCAGATGGCCACATGGTGCAGGCGCAGCTCGCGCTCGCCGTGGATCTTGGCCTGCTTGACGTGCATGTCCAGGCAGAAGGCGCAGCCATTGAGCTGCGAGGCGCGGATGTCCACCAACACGGCCAAGCCCTTGTCCATGCGGAAGGCCATGCCGAAGTCCATGTACTTTTTGGACAGGTCGGCGGACTGGCGGAAGTAGTCGAGGCGGGGTTGGTGCGTGCTCATGATCGGCGTCCTTGGGTTTGTCGGGCCGGCGGATTTGCCGGCCACACACTCAAGACGGATCAGCCTCGCCACTTGTGACACGCGCCCCGATGGCGGCCAGCTTGTCGGGGTTGCGCTGGATGTAGAGGGCGCCGATCTGACCGTCAGCCTGAGCCGGTGACAGCGCAATGGTCTGCACCAGGCGCCCGCCGGCGGCAGTGTCGATGACGAGCAGCCCGGGCAGGCCGTTGACCAGCGCCGGCACCATGCGCCAGGCGCGGCTGCTGGGCATCTGCGCGAAGCCGATGAAGGTGCGGGCGATGAGGGCGCCGCCATGCAGCGCGCGGGGCACGGCGGCCACCTTGCCGCCGCCGTCGGCCATCATCACGGCGTCTTCGCTCAGCAGCTGTGCCAGCGCCGACACGTCGTGGCTGCGCACGGCCTGCATGAAGGCGGCCACCAGGCGCTCGCCCTCTTCCTTGGCCACCTCGCGGCGCGCGTAGTCGGCCTTGACGTTTTTGCGCGCGCGGCTGATGAGCTGGCGGCAGGCGGCCTCGCTGCGGTCCAGGTGCCGGGCGATCTCGTCGTAGTCCAGGTCGAACACGTCATGCAGCAGGAAGGCCGCGCGCTCCAGCGGCGACAGGCGCTCCAGGGCCAGCATGAAGGCGATGGACACGTCCTGCGCGAACTCGGCCTGCTTCTCGGGGCCGGGTGCCCAGCCGAACAAGGCCTCGTCCTCCAGCATGGGCTCGGGCAGCCAGACGCCGACGTACTGCTCGCGCTGGTGCGCGGCAGAGCGCAGCTTGTCCAGGCAGAGGTTGGTCACCAGCCGCGACAGGAAGGCGCCGGCGTGCTCGACTGTGGCTTCGTCCACCTCGGCCCAGCGCAGCCAGGCCTCCTGCACGATGTCCTCGGCCTCGGCGCGCGAGCCGAGCATGCGGTAGGCCAGCGCGCGCAGGCGGCGGGCGTGTTCCTGGTCGAAGTGGCGGGCGCGGGCGGCGGGGGAGTCGGTCATGGCTGGCCTTTGGGGTCAATCCTGCCATGACGAAACAGCCACTGCGTTTGTGACGCGGCTAGCATTCAGACATGGACAAGCCCAAGCACGACTACCTCGTCATTTCGCGCGGCCAATGGGACGAGCGGGCCAGCCCCGAAGACGTCCAGCGCGCCATCGACCAGTTCTATGTCTGGTACGAGGGCCACCTCGCCAGCGGACGCATGAAGCCCGGCAGCCGCTTGACCCCCGAGGGCAAGCTCGTCACCCGCGGCGTGGTCACCGACGGCCCCTACGCCGAGACGAAGGAGCTGGTGGGCGGCTACTGGTTCATCGTTGCGGCCAGCCTGGACGAAGCCGCCGAGCTGGCCTTGCAAAACCCCTGCCTGGCCTTCGGCCTGATGCTGGAGCTGCGCCCACTCGAACCCGAGCGTGCGCAGGCCGTGGACATCACCAACGAGACGCCGCCGGGGTGGCGGCAACGCTGACCGCTCAAGGGCAGCGCAGGAAGACGCCTTCGACGCGGCAGGCGCCGCGCGGCCCGACGAGATTGGGGCCGACGCGGGTCAGCGTCGAGTCGTCGCTGGCAGTGCAGGTCGCGCCGTTGCAGTGCGTCACGGTGGTGGGCGCCTCCCAGCGCAGCAGCGGCTCGGAGCCCAGCGGCTTGGCTGGCGCACGCGCTTGCGGCAAGGCCGGCGCCTGGCGCGGGAGCGACGGTGCGGCCCAGGTGCGCTGCGAAGGCGGCGGCGAGGTGGTGAGTCCCCCCAGGCAGGCATCGGCCACGCGCTTGCGCAGCGGCTGCAGCCTTGCGGCCACGGCGTCCCGCCGCTGCACATCCGGCTGCGAGATGGGCGACTCGGTGGCCCTGGCCGCCGCGAGGGCATCCTCCGCGTCTTCCAGCGCCTTCAGCGCCGTGTTGCAGGCCGGCGACTTCGGCAACTCGTCGGCTTGGGCCGCTCCGCCGAGCGCTGCGGTAATCAGGAGGATGGCGAATGGCGCGTTCATGATGAATCCAGCTTGCGCCATGCAGCCGCCGGCAGCTGTAGGCGATGACCCTGCCCTCACGTCCGACGCGACACCGCGACCAGTGCCGCCAAACCCAGCAAACCTGCCGCCGCAAACCCGGCCACGCTGGCGGGCTGTGCCACACCGCTCAGGCCCAGCATGTCCAGCGCAGCGACGCCCGTGTCCTGCAGGTTCAGATATAGGCCGAACAGGAACAAGGCCAGGAAGGTACGCGAGCCATGGGTCAGCCGGCCCAGCAGCGCTGCCGCTGCGCTGAGGCACAGCAGGCCGGCAACGCAGGCCGCAGCCCGCAGCGGCGCGCTGCCCGCCCAGCGCAGCAGCGCCGGTGCGCTCAACACCAGGCCCAGGCCCAGAGCCGCCAGCAGCTGGCGCCAGCCGCGCTCCTGCACGCCGCCGGGCACGGCGCTGGCCAGGGCCAGCGTGCCGCTTTGCAGGTCGCGCGAACTCACGTCGGCCACCGCCATGCCCCAGGCGGCCAGCGTCGCGGCCAGCAGGGGCATCAAGGCTGGCGCGGGCACGAAAGCCGAAGCCACCGCGCAGCCCAGCATCACCAGCGCCAGCAGCGGCTGGCTGAGCAGCACCAGGCTCACGTCCGCCAGCCAGCGGCCCGGCACGCCGGGCAGGCGCGCGGCCACGCACATCAGCAGGCCCAGCGCGCGGGTGAAGGGGCGCATCACCGGTTGCAGCAGCCACAGCAGCGCCCGCACCAGTTGCCAACGGCCGGACGCATTGCGCGTCTTCACGTGGTCGGGCGCATAGCGGTGGAAGGCCAGCACCGCCGGCACCAGCGGCAGCAGCGCCAGCATCATGGAGCCCAGGCGCAGCGCCACCAGCTCGCGGCTCCACAGGCCCTCGGGCATGTGCAGCGGCGGCAGCGTGGGGTCGAACGGCCCGCCGCCGACCTGCACGCTGGTCACATGCAGCAACTGGCCCAGGCTCACCAGCAGCGGCGACACGCCGTTGATGTCGAACACCTGCCAGCCGCTCAGGTGGATGGCGCCATTGCCCAGCGAGGCCGGGATGAAGGCGAACTGCACCATCCACAGAACCCAGTACAGCGCGTCGCCGCGCTTGCCCATCAGCGGCGCCCAGGCGTCGGCCAGCACGGCCAGGCTGGCGCACAGCATCAGGCCGGGCGCCAGGCCGAGGATGAGCATCTGCAAGTACGGCAGCGGCTGCAACGGCCCCTCGCCGCGCACGAGCTGAAGCACCCAGACCGTCAGCATCACCACCGTGCCCAGCGAGAACAGAAAGCCGAACGCGCCAAGCCAGCGCACGCCCATCAGTTGCGCGTTGGTCACCGGCGTGGCGGCCAGCACTTGTGCCGTACCGCAGCGCAGGTCCTCCTGGCTGCGCCCGCGCGCCAGGTAGAAGCCCGCCAGGCCGAACAGCAGCGAGGCGAGCAGCGTGGTGGCGAAGGCCAGCGCCTGGCTCTCATAAGCGAAGCGCTGCTTGTGCGTGACCATCATGGCCGCGCCGCTCTTCGGGTCCAGCACCATCAGCCAGCTCACCGCCACCACGGCCAGCAGGATGACAAGCGTGCTGATGCGGCGGCTGCGCAGCCGCCATTCATTCAGCACAAGCGCTTTCAATAACGCGGCGTTCATGCGGCCACCCGTGCGTCGGCGTAGCGCTGCGCCATCAGCGCTTCCTCAAGGCTGGCGTTAACAAGCTCTGCGCCCGCGCAAGGCCGCGACGCATGCGCCATGCGCACCTGCACGCGCCCGCCCTGCGGCTGGGCCTGTAGCACCTGCACTTGGTCGCGCAGCGCCTCGTAGGCGGCGGGCGCGAGCAGCGCGGTCCAGACCTTGCCCGCCGCACGCGCCAGCACCGCATCCGGCGTCTCGAAGGCCACGAGCCGGCCCTGCTTCATGATGGCCAGGTGGCCGGCCATGTTCTCCACGTCCGAGACGATGTGCGTCGACACGATCACCAGGCGCTGCCGCCCCAGGTCGCCCAGCAGGTGGCGAAAGCGCAGCCGCTCCTCGGGGTCCAGGCCCGCGGTGGGTTCGTCGACGATGAGCACGTCGGGGTCGTTCAGCAGCGCCTGCGCAATGCCCAGGCGCTGGCGCATGCCGCCCGAGAAACCGGCGGCCGGCCGGTGGGCCTGCTCATGCAGGTTCACCAGCTCCAGCAGCTGATGCAGGCGCTTGGCGTCGCGCACGCCTTTCAGCGCGGCAAAGTATTGAAGGAACTCCAGCGCCGTGAGGTGTGGGTAGACGCCAAAGTCCTGCGGCAGATAGCCCAGGCGCTGGCGCATCAGCTCAGGCTTGGCGACGATGTCCTTGCCGTCCAGCAGGATGCGCCCGCTGCTGGGTTTGGTGAGCGTGGCGAGCATCTGCATCAGCGTGCTCTTGCCGGCGCCGTTGTGGCCGATAAGGCCCACGACGCCGGGCTTGAGGTCCAGCGAAACCCCGTCCACGGCGTTGATCTTTCCGAAGGTCTTGACGACGTTTTCCATCTGCAGCATGGCCGCCTCCTGTATGCGAATGGACGCAGGTTAGGCAGGCATTGCGGGGCCGCAAACGCACTTCCGACAGACCGCCGAGCGCGAGGCTCAGGCGGTCGAAAGCGTGGCTTACTCCGTCACGCCGAACAGCGGTCCCAGCTCGTGCCAGCGGTCGTTGCGGCCCAGCTTGGGCGAGTAGAGGCTGGACACGGCGCCGTCGAGATAGAGCGCATCCTGGCAATGCAGCTCATCGCGGAAGAAGCTGGCGAACTCGTGGAAGGTCACGGGCCGCTCACTGATGACGAAGATCGTCGTGGACCCAATGGCGCAGACGCCGTTGCGGATGTAGCGCGACGCCGACGAGGGCCGGAAGGCCGGGTGGATCTGGCCGTTTTTCAGCAGCAGCGGGCCGGACTGCGTGGCGTAGCGCACGCCTTCGTGCGCGGCCGGGTAGTCCACCGCGTCGATCACTCGCGGACCGTTGGCGTCGATGAGGAAGACGCCGTTGGGCTTCAGGAAGAAGTTGCCCTTGCCGTCGTCCAGGTTCAGCGGCGCCAGCTCGCGCCCGTCGATGACGAGCAGGCCGACCGGGCCGCCGTCCGCGTGATACATGCCGGCGTTCATGCCGAAGCTGAGTGTCTTGCCCTGAGGCTTCAGCCAGGCCGCGAGCCGGTCCAGGCGTCGCAGCGGCTGGCCCTTGTCGTCCTGCGAGACGAGGCGCAGCTTGTCGGCGTCCACGCGGACGACGGTGAAGAGGTTGTTGCCTTCGGCGCCGGCCGCGAGGCTGGCGAGCAGCAAGGCCACGGCCAGCAGCCTGCGCTTCATCGCCGCGCGCCCCGCAACGGCCTCAGCAGGTCGCGCAAGTCGTTGTGGTCCATCTCGTACATCAACGCCAGCAGCCGCCCGATCTCACCCTTGGGAAAGCCCTCACGCGCAAACCAGCCCAGGTAGTTGCCCGGCAGGTCAGCGATCAGCGTGCCCTGGTGCTTGCCGAAGGGCATCTCGGTGGCAACGAGTTTGAGCAGGTCTTCAGGATTCATGCAGCCAGTGTGCCTCCCTGTCGGCAGGTCAGTGCGCCATCTTGAACCCACCCACCGCGCCACCCCGACCCGTGTCCTTGACGACGACTCGCCGGGTCTCCAGGCAAAATCCAGATGATCGGGGCGAGCCTGGCGTCAGCCCTGCCGGGAAGCCCACCTTGAAGAATGGAGCAGCATCAATGGCACTGACGAAGAAGGGCGAGTTCTGGTACGGGACGACGTCCGGCGACACCCAAGCCGAGCTGCGCAGCTACAGCGTTGCGAATCGCCATGAGGCCGTCCGGTTTGCTGCGTCCAAGTGCGATTGCGGGTGCCGAATCTTCGCGCTGCAGACCGATGAAGAAGCCGGCGTGGCGATCCGCACCTGCACCGACTGCGGGCAGGAGCACCTGATGGGCGACAGCGGGGACTACGTTGAAGAAGCCGCGCCCGAGGCGCACGAGTGCGTGTGCGAGAACGAGGTGTTCGAGCTGATGTCCGGCGTCTCCGTGTACGAGGGCACACATGACGTGCGCTGGTACTACATCGCTTGCCGCTGCGTGGAATGCAATCTGGTCGGGGTCTTCGCAGACTGGAAGTGTGAGGCGGGTGACGCGGCGGCCTTCCTCGCCAAGGTATGAGCGGCCGAACCCCGTAGAGACGGCTTCAACGACCAGTGTCGAGGGTGCTGCGGTCGTCCAGCCTTGCCGCCCGCGGCTATCGCCGTCAAATCGCACCGGAACATCTCTTGCTCGAAGCGTTGGCATGGCGCTCCCGACCCGTTACGGCCCTTTTTCTCAACCGCCTCCGACGGCAGCGTTGTGCCCAAAGCCGAAATTGATTGGGTGGCAGCAGCCGGTCACGTGGTTGCCCAGCACGTCGCGCTGAGCTTCGATGACAGCCAATGCCATGGAACAGCTGGCCGGCGGTGGCCGGTCGCTCAAGGCAGGGGACGGTGGCGGGGCGGTGCTGTTGATGGCGAGGCGATCACCAGCGCGGGGGCAGCGGGCGAAGCAGCACGATGCAGGCGCGCTCAAGCTCGATGTACCCGCCGCGCGCCAGGTCCTGCAGCAGCCGGTTGACCATGGCGCGCGACGCGCCCACCCTTTGTGCAATACGCTGCTGGCTCATGCCCCGTATGCACAGCCGGCCCTCGTGCTCCCTGGCCAACATCGAGCACAGGCCGACGACACGCTGGTATACGTCCATCGACCCCAGGTTGCGCACGGTTTGCGTCAAGGTGCGCACGCGTTCGACCAGGCGCTGAATCAGATCAAGGGCCATGTCGGGCCGCTCTTTCAGCAAACGCTCGACATGGGCGCGCGTCACGCAGGTCAGGCGTGACGCGGTCAACGTTTCCACCGTTGCAGAACGCAGCTCGCCCTTCAGCATCAGCTCACCGAAGATCTCGCCGGGGCCCAGCGTATTCAGCTCCACGGCCCGCCCGCCTTCGCCCATCACAAACGCGCGCAACTCACCCGAATGCACGATGAACATGCAGTCGGCGGCGTCCCCCTGGGTCACCACCTTCACGCCAGCGTCCCAGTGGCGTGTGTCGCCGTGCCTGGCCAATTCGACCAATGTGGGCGCTTTCAGGCCGCAGCCAAGCCTCGCATGTTCACTATTGAACGTGCATCGCACCCCGGGCTTGTGCGGTCACAGAATTTGTCTACAGGTCCTGAACAAAGCAATGCAGGGCTTGGCTGAAGTCAGAAACAACCGCTGTGCCAAAGCAGCATCTTTCAAGGAACAGACATGAACTTCGATCGCAAGACCATTGTCAAGAGTGCCGCTGCGTTGATCGCCGTCGGCGCCACCGCCTTCACCAGCGCTTATGCGCAGCCCGAGGGTTTGCAGGGCAGCGTGGTGGCCGCCGAGCGCTATCGCGCCGTGCAGGAAGGCGCTGCGGCCATCAAGCTGCACGCTGCAACGCCGGCCGCGCCGCAGGCACAGCGTGTGGCCGACCGCACACCTGAGGCTGCCAGCGTCGCTGCCGAGAAGCGTGCACCTGACGGCAACGTGGCCGCCGAGCTTCGTGCGCGCGACGGCAACGTGGCTGCCGAGCTTCGTGCACGTGACGGCAACGTGGCTGCCGAGCGCCGTGCGCCTGACGGCAACGTGGCTGCCGAGCTTCGTGCGCGTGACGGCAACGTGGCCGCCGAGAAGCGTGCGCCTGACGGCAACGTGGCCGCAGAGCTTCGTGTGCGCGGCGACAACGCGGCTGCCGAGCTTCGTGTGCGTGGCGACAACGTGGCTGCCGAGCTTCGTGTCCGTGGCGACAACGTGGCTGCCGAGCGGGTTGCTTCAGGCGGCTGAGTGCCCCGCAACGGTGCGTTGACTGCACCGAGCTGTCGCTCGTGAAGGCAGGCCGGCAACGGGCCAAGCCTTCACCTCGATCTGCCAGCGTCACTGCTGGCAGATCTGCTTTTACGATCAACGATGGCTCATCGAGCAGGGGAAGAGTCTGTGCGGCGATTGATCTGCTCGTGTGTGTGCGCCGTCATCGGTGCGGGTTTGATGGTGGCATCGCCGAGTTGGGCGCAGCCCAGCGATCCGCTCGGCCTGAACTGGCTAGAGACGCCCGATGTGCGGCTGGTTTTCCAGTCACCGCGGTTGGATTACTTGACCCCGCACACGGTACGTACCTTCACGTCGTCAGTGCGCTGGCAGCGGGAGAGATTCGGCTGGGTGCCGTCGGAGAAGCCCACGGTTCTGCTCAAGGACTTCACCGATCAAAGCATCGCCAGCGCCAGCGTCACGCCACTGAACAGGCTCTACACCGAGGTATCGCCCAGCGCCAATACCTTCGACACCAACCCCGGCAGTGAGCGCATGGCCTCGCTGATGAACCATGAGTTGGTGCACCTTGCCACCGGCGACGTCGCCAATGCACAAGACCGCTTCTGGCGCCGCCTGCTGCAGGGCAAGGTGGAGGCGCAGCCCGACAACCCGGAGTCGCTGGTCTACAGCTACCTGAGCACACCGCGCTTCACCGCACCGCGCTGGCTGTTGGAGGGTGCCGCCGTGTTCATGGAAACCTGGATGGGCGGCGGCCTGGGCCGGGCCCAGGGTGGCTACGACGAGATGGTGTTCCGCGGCATGGTCCGTGACGGCGCGCGGTTTTACGACCCACTCGGCCTGGCCACACGCGGCATGCGCTCGGACTTTCAGGCCGGTGCCAACGCCTACTTGTACGGCACGCGCTTCTTCACCTGGCTGGCCCACGAGCACACGCCTGAAAAGGTCGTCACCTGGCTGCGCCGCGACGAGGGCAGCCAGCGCGGCTACGCCGCGGCGTTCGAACAGGTATTCGGTGTGCCGCTCGACACCGCGTGGCAGCACTGGATCAATTTTGAGCAGGCCTTTCAACGCGCCAACCTGGCCGGAGTGCGGCAACTGCCGATCACACCGCTGCTGCCGCTCACTGCGCGGGCCGTCGGTTCCAGCTCGCGCATGTTCCTGGATGCAAAGCGCCAAGTCGTCTACGGCGCATTCCGCCAGGCCGGCATCGTCGAACACATCGGTGCCATGAGCCTTCGCGACGGCACCGTGACGCGGCTGACCGACATCCAGGGCGGCACGCTGTATGGCGTCAGCTCACTGGCCTATGACCCTGCGGGCCGGCGCATTTTCTACACCACGCGCAACTACAACCGTCGCGACTTGATGGTGCTGAACCTGGACAGCGGGCAACAGACCCAGCTGCTCAAGGAAGCCCGCATCGGAGAGCTGGCTTTCAACCGTGCCGATGGGTCGCTCATCGGCGTGCGACACGACCGAGGCCTGGCCACCCTGGTGCGCATGGCCCCACCGCACACACGCTGGGAGCCGCTGCACACCTTCCCGTACGGCGTGGTGCCCTCCGACCTGGATGTGTCGCCCGATGGTCAACAGCTTTCCGCATCGGTCAGCGAGCCGCAGGGCGAACAGTTTTTGCGCGTCTGGTCGCTGCCCGATCTGGTGCAGGAACCGGGCAGCCTGAAGACCATCGCCCAGGCCAGTTTCGGCCAGGCTGCACCGGAGGGATTCGTCTTTTCAGCAGACGGCCAGTCCCTGTATGGCAGCAGCTACTACACGGGCGTGTCCAACATCTTCCGCTTCGAGCCCGCCACAGGCCGCACGGTGCCGGTCAGCAATGCCGAGGTGGGCCTGTTCCGGCCGCTGCCGCGCGAAGACGGGAAATTGATGGTGCTGGCTTTCACCGGCGAGGGCCTGCTGCCGTCGCTGCTGGACCCGCAACCGCTACGCGCGCTAAGTTCGATCCGCTTCCTGGGCACCGAATTGGTGGCGCAGCACCCTGTGCTCAAGACTTGGCAGGTCGCTTCACCCAATTCGGTGGACGACGAGGCATTGGTGACCGCGCGCGGCATCTACCGGCCGCTGGAGCACCTGGAATTGCTCAGTGCCTATCCGGTGCTGCAGGGCTACCGGAACACCGTGGGTCTGGGCTACCGGCTGAACGTCGGTGATTGGCTGTCTTACGCCAGCGCAAGCCTCACCGTGGCCGTGACGCCGGACAAGCGCCTGCCGGCCGGCGAGCAGCTACACGCTGAGGCCAAAGCGGCCTACCTGGGCTGGCGGGGCGTGCTGGCCTGGAACCGCTCCGACTTCTACGACCTGTTCGGCCCCACCCAGCGCAGCCGCAAGGGCTGGAAGGCGCAACTGGGCTACGACCAGCCCTTGATTCAAGAGACCCCGCGTCGGCTGGACCTGCGCTGGGAGCTGACCCGCTACACCCGCATCGACACCTTGCCCGGCGCGCAGACTGCAACCGCGGGTTCGAGCACGCTGACGACTGCCGAGCTCGGCCTGAAGTTCAGCGACATGCGCCGTTCGCTGGGCGCCGTGGACGACGAGAAGGGCGTGGCGGCCGATGCACTGCTGTCCTTGCGCAGCGCCAACCGCCAAGTCATGCCGCAGTTCCAAGGTGGGGTAGACCTGGGCTTCGCGTTGCCGTGGCCTCACGCGTCACTGTGGTCGCGCACGGCGGCCGGTGCCAGCCAGGGCGATCRCAGCAACACCCTGGCCAATTTCTATTTCGGCAGCTTCGGCAACAACTGGGTCGACAACGGCCGTGTGCAGCGCTACCGCGAGTCGCTCTCACTGCCGGGGTTCGATATCGACGCGATCTCGGGCCAGTCCTTCCTGCGCCAGCAGTTCGAACTGCAACTGCCGCGCCTGTTGTTTGACTCGGTGGGCGTGCCGGACCTGCACCTCACTTGGCTGCGGCCGCAACTCTTTGCCACCGCCCTGTGGACCGACCCGGGCCGGCGCGAGCGCAGCCGCCATGTGTCGCTGGGCGCGCAAATCGACCTGCGGCTGGGCGTGCTGCACTGGTATGAAATGGTGCTGTCGACCGGCTATGCGGCCGGCTACACGGGCAGCCGGCGCGTCGGCAGCGAATGGATGCTGTCGCTGAAGATCATGTAAAACTTCGACCGCCACCGGTGTCGCACCTGGCGTGTGCGCCTTGCAAGGCAGCAGAGCGAGGGCGAGCATCGCGGGCGTGCTGCGAATGCGATGCCCAGAATCCGCCCCCACACGTTGGACCCACGGGGACGAGGCGGCCGCCGATGGCAATGTTCCCTTTGCCCACCGGTGGACAACCCATATTCGATCTGGACGAAGCGCGAACGCCTGATGGAGCACCAATGCGTGCGCGTCAGTTGACTATCCCGGGGCCGCGCCGCCCGCCTGGGCCGCAGCCCAGTGCTCGCAGATGCCTCGGGCGACCATGGTGCTTTGCATGAAGCTGTCGCGTGGCACGTACTCGGCGAAAAGGTCGGCCCGGGCAGTTAAGGCGCTGTACGAGGACGCCAGCAGGCCATCGGCGCGAGGGTCGCCCAGCGGCGCCAGCGCGCGGTACAGCTGGTAGGGCGGCTCGAACGCACCGTCCCAGCCGCCCTGCGCCGCCACCTCGGCCAGCAGCGCATCCGCTGCCGCAAGCGCCTCCTCGTTTCTGCCCAGGCCGTGCAGGTAGCGAACGGCTGCGCTGGCGTTGACCCACGCCGTGCCCAGGTCGTTGTCGGCCCTGAAGCCAGCGCCAGCCGCCTCGGCGTGGTCCAGCGCTTCCGACAAGCGGCCCAGCGCGTGCGCAGCCAGTTGCGCGCTCTGGTGCCCATAGGCCTGGACTCTGCTGTCGCCACTGATGCGCCCCAGGCGCAACCCCTCCAGCGCGGCGTCGTAACCGTCCTGGGCCTCGCCGAGCTCACAAAGCACCTCTCCCAGGTTCGTGCAGGCAATGGCCTCCAAACTGCGCGAACCGATCTCGCGGCACTCCTGCGCGACCTGCCGCAAGAGGTCGCGCGCGTTTGCATTGCGCCCCAGGTTCATTTCGACCTGAGCCAGATTGATCCGCACGTTGGCGACGCCTCTGCGGCTGCGTGCCGCTTGGTAGGCGTCGAGCGCCCGCTGGTAATGGGCGAGTGCCGGTCCCATGCGGTTGACCTGGACGTTGAAGACGCCCATGTTGTTGTGAATGGCCCCCTCGCAGTTGTCGTCGCCGGCGGCCCGGGCGTGCTCCAGGCCCTTGAGGGCGTGGACAAGGGCTTCGTCGTGCCGCCCCAGCCGGGTCAGGCACAAATAGGTCACATTGCGCACACGTCCAGCTTCGCGCGGTGCGCGGTCTTCTGCGCGCTCCAGGCGGGGCTCGGCCAGTGCGACCGCTTCTTCGAAACGCGCTTCCATCAACAGGCGCCAGGCCCCATCCTTGGCCAGCGTCAGGCGCAGCACGTCGTCGTCAGTGCGGTCGGCCAGCGTCTCAAGAATCTCCAGCTCCTGCCCATGCCCGACCGAGTCGCCTGCGCGAATGAAGACGTCACATCGCACGAGATGCAGGCGCACCTGGCGCGGCAGATCGCTGCCGTCGTCCAGCGCCAGGGCGCGGTCGGCGTGGGCGATGGCTGCGGTGTCAGCCTGCCGGCTCGACGCATCCTCGGCGGCACGCAACCAGTAGGCAATGGCTTGCTCCGTGTCGCCGGCGCGCTCGAAGTGCTCGGCGATCTGACTGGCCAACTCGTTCTCGCGACCCGGGCTGCGGCCTTGCAGCCAACGCGCGGCATGGCCGTGCGCTGTGCGCTTGTCGGCCTTGAGCACGGTGCCGTAGGTCACCTGGTGAAGCAGGTGGTGGCGAAAGCTGTATTCGCGTGCGCCCTCGAACGCGCTCTGCGCCTGCGGCAGCGCCAGTTCACGCCGGCTGAGCCCGGAGAGCTGCTCGGGCGCCTGCGGGTCGATGGCTGCCAGCGCTTCGTCCCAGAACTGCGCGCCGACGACGCTGGCCTGCTGCAGGCTGCGGCGTTGCTCGGCGTCCAGCGCGTCCAACGTGGCCTGCAGCACGCCCACCAGCGTGGCCGGCACCTTGACGCCGTGCAGCCCATCGGCCCGCACTTGCCAATGCTCACCCGCGGTCTCGATGACCCCGGTGTCCACCAGCATCTGCAACAGCGCCTCCATGTAGAAGGGGTTGCCGGCGGCCTGCTCAGCCAGCAGGGCCTGCAGTGTCGGCACCGGCGCGGCGAAGCGCGTCAGCAGGGCGGTGGCCAGCACATCGCTGCCCTGGTCGGTCAGCGGCGACAGCTCGATGAGCTCGTGCCCCGGCCAGTTCTCGCCCCATTGCGGCCGGCGCTCCAATAGTTCGGGGCGGGCCGCGCACAGGAGCAGCAGCGGCAACTCTGGCACGGTGGCCACGAAATGATCGAGCGCATTGAGGGATTCGTCGTCGGCCCACTGCAAGTCGTCCAGCACCAGAACCAGGGGCTGCACGGCGGCCTGCGACTGCAGGTAGCGCACCCAGGCATTCAAGCCGCGGCTCTGCAACTGTTTGCCGTCGCGCAGGATGCCGGCGATGAAGGGGCTGGCGCTGTAGTCCAGGCCAATGAGTTGACCCAGCAGGGCGGTCTGCTCATCGGCCGCCGCACCGAAGGCCGGGAGCAGGGCGGCGGCAAAGGTCTGCTGCGCCTCGGCCTGCGAGGCGCTGTCACGCACGCCGAGTTGCCAGAACAGCAGGTCGCGCAGCAGGCCGTAGGGCTGGTGCAGCGCCTGGGGGTGGCTGCTGGCGCGCCAGAGGGCGCCAGCTTGCTCCGGCAGCGTGGCTTGAATCTCGGCCAGCAGGCGGCTTTTGCCAAGGCCGGCATCGCCGATCACGGTGGCCGCGCCCAGCCCGCCGCCGGGCGTAAACACGGCAGTGGCCACCTGATGCGAACGGGCCAGTTCGTTAGCGCGGCCGACCATGGCGGTGGTCACGCCGTCCGCGCCATGGCGCAGGCCGCGCAGCCTCCGCTCACGAACGCCCTGCACCAGGAAGGTCCGCATCGGCTCCGGCAGGCCCTTGACCTGCAGGGCCGGCTGCTCCAGCACGTCGAAGCGGCCTTGCACCAGCCGGTAGGTGTCGATGCTGATGCGCAGGCTACCTGGCAGTGCCGCCTGCTCCATGCGTGCTGCGACGTTGACGGCCAGGCCGCTGAGGCTGTTGGCCTGCTCCACGCCACCACCCCGCACCACCGCCCCCGTGTGGACGCCGACACGGGCATCGAAGCCGGCCAGTCCATACGCCTTCTGCACGGCTTGGCCGCGTTGAGCCGCTTCCTGCAGCAAGGCCAGACCGCAGCACACCGCGCGTTCGGCATCGTCCTCGCGCGTGACGTCGGCGCCGAAGGCTGCCTTCAGGCTGTCACCGGCGTAGCGCAGCACCTCGCCACCATGCTGGGTGACGAGGGTGGTGAAGGCCGCCAGCGCGCCGTCCACCACCGACTGAACATCTTCAGGGTCCAGGTGCCGGATCAGCTCCGTCGAGCCGACCAGGTCGAGGAAGAGCACGCTCACCTGGCGCAGCCGGCGCACGGGCTCGGCAGGCGCGGCCTGGGACGTCAGCTGATGGAGTTGCTCCAGCAATGGCGCCAACGCTGAATCGACCAGCGTGCCCCCCAACGTCGCCCGCTGGGACTGAAGCATGGCGATGGTGCCCTGCAACACCTCGATTTCGTTGGTCTTCATCCGCGCTGCTCCCTGGCGTGGCCCCGTGGGTCCAACGTGTGGGGGCGAATTCTAGGCATCGCGTTCGCAGCACGCCCGAGACGCTAGCCCTCGCTACCGTCCCCTTGCAACCGCGCGTCCAGCGCGGTGATGAGGATGGGGAGCGACGGTGCAACAAGCGGACGAAATCCTGGCCGCCACGACATCTGCAACGCACCGGGTCGACGCGGCGTTATCGGAACATCGTCGTCACGCGCACCACGCTGCCCTCAGCGGCCAGACTGATGTCGCCTGCCCCGGCTCGCGCCAGTCGGATCATTTTTTCGTTGGTAGCCAGGATCTCGGCCACGAAGCCCTGCACATTTCTGCCACGTGCATGCTCCAACAGGCGCTGTTGCAGCGCTGCACCGAGGCCCTTGCCCTGCCAATCCGGATGCACCATGAAGGCGGTTTCGGCAATGTTGGTAGCGGCGTCGACGAAGTAGCAGGCGTGACCAACCACCTGCGGATGTTCACGTGGTCCGAACACCGCCACGAAGGCCACCTCGGTTTCCAGGTTCAAGTTGCACAGACGCTGTGCGTCGCGGTGCGGCAGGCCTCTGACCTTGCGAAAAAAGCGCGTGTAGACATCGCGTTCGGACAGGTCGTGGAAGAGCTCGCGCACGTAGACATCGTCGGTGCCCATGGCGGGGCGCAGCAGCAGCGCCTGGCCGTCACCAAGCACCACACGGCGCTCGTCGGCTACAGGATAGGCCTGCAGATGCTTGAGCTGCTGCTCGGCCGGTAGCCAGCCCTTCAACTGAGCCTGGGCAAGCAACTCGGCACGGAACTGCGGGTGCGCCAGATCGATGAGTGCAGCCGCCCGCTCGCGGATCGACTTGCCGAACAGGTAGGCGATGCCGTACTCGGTGATGACGTAGTGCACGTCGCTGCGCGCGATCCCGGAAGCCTCGCCGTCTGCCAGTGCAAGCTTGATCTGCGAGCTCTGCCCGTCGGCCGTGGTCGATGCAAGACAGATGATGGCCTTGCCGCCCACCGAGCGCGAGGCTCCTTGCAGGAATTCGGGCTGTGCCATCAGGCCGCTGTAAAACTCGCCCGCGAACTGGTCGACGCAGACCTGCCCCGTCAGGTCGACCGAGAAGGCCTGCGTCACCGACACCAGTTTGTGCTGTGCTGCAAGCACGGCTGGATCGCACACCGCATCGAGCGTCTGGAAGCAGAAGAGCGGGTTGCGATCAATCAGCGCATGCAATCGCTGCGAGCCCCGAGCAAAGCTGGCCACGATCTTGCCGCGGTTCTGGCTCTTCATGCGCCCGGTGAGCACGCCCTTTTCCAGCAGCGGCACGATGGCGTCGGTGATGACGTCGGAGTGCACGCCCAGATCCTTGCGGTCGTCCAGCAAGGCCAGCGCCGCCGTGCTGAAGCGGCCCAGGCCGATCTGCAGCGTCGAACCGTCGTCGATGATGCTGCTGATGTAGCAGGCAATCGCCTGCACGACCTCGCCCTGGGCTTCGGGTTGGAAGTGCTCGATGAGATGCGCCGGCACAGGCACCCAATGGTCGATGTCGTCGATGTGCAGCGCACTGTCGCCCATTGAACGCGGCATGGCGGGGTTGATCTCGGCCAGGACCAGCCGAGCCTTGGCCACCGCAGCGGGAATCACGTCGACCGACACCCCAAGGCTGACATAGCCGAATTCGTCGGGCGGCGAGACCTGGATCATGGCCACGTCAACCCTGACACGGCCGTTGGAGATGAGTTGGGGCAGGCGTGCGGCCGACAGCGGCACGTACTCGCACTGGCCCTGGCGGACCGCGGCCCGCACGTCGTTGCCGACGAAGAAACAGCGGTGCCGGTAGTGGCTGATGCACTCGCCGGCGGCGTTGTGCGGCAGCGCGCCGTCGGTCAACAGGTGCACCAGTTCCACGTCGCCCTGGGGAAACGCCAGCGCCTCAAGCGCACCCACCAGCCGCCGCGGCGTGGCACAGCCCGTGCCAAGGAAGACATGCTCGCCGTGGCGCACCAGGGCGGCGGCCTCTTCGGCGCTCAGGCGCTTGGCGGCGTGCCTGTTCATCCAGGGCGGCTCGGCGCCGGCTGGCAAGACCTCGGTGTTCTGAGACCCGCCCGGCCCAGCCGTCAGGGACCGCAAGCCCTCAGCGGCCCGGCCCAGCCACTTCGATACGCCAGTGCTCATCGTGCCCCCAGTCGCTTCAGCAATTCGGGTGGAGCCTGTGCCAGCACTTGCTGTGCATGGTCGTAGCCTTGCTGGGCGATGCTCTCGAAGCGGTTCCACTCCAGCATGCCAACCCGCGACATGGCCGGGTTGAAGTACAGGTCGACGCCAGCTCGCGATTCCTCACGCCGTGACTGGCTGTACAGGTTGGTCACGTTCATCAGGTAGGCCGTCAGGCTGGGTAGCCGGTAGCGCCTGCGCGACCGCGGGCGCAGCTTGTCCAGCGCCAGCTGCCACCAACTGGGCATGTGCCCGAACTCGACCCTGCGCACCTTGTTGCTGCTCAGGTCCACGCCAATCACCACGCCCACACCGCGCTGCGTCCGGATCACGTCCACCGGAAAGTTGTTCAAGGTGCCTCCGTCGCAAAGCAGGTCGCCATCACGCACCACTGGGGCCAGGGCACCGGGGATGGCGATGCTGGCGAGCAGCGATTCAAGCAGCGGGCCGGTGCGCAAGCGCTCTTCGCGCGCGCGGGTGTAGTTGGTGGCGATGCAGAAGTAGGGCTTCCACATCTCCTCGATGCTGGCATGGGCGCCCAGCAGCTCCCGCACCGCGTCCGTCAGCACGCGCTGCAGGCGCCGGCCTCGGATCACCGAGATGACAGGCAGCGGGTTGATGTCGCTGGTGGGGTTCAGTGCGAACGCCCGGCGCGCCAGGTCAGTGACCTGCGCCACCGGCTGGTCGGCGGCCACCAGCGCCGCCATCACCGCGCCCATGCTGGTGCCGCCTACGCAATCGATCTGGATGCCACGCTCGTCCAACGCCTTGAGCACGCCCAGGTGGGCAAAACCGCGCGCGCCGCCGCCGCTGAACACCAAGCCGACTGCAGTGCGGCTCTGCAGGCGCGCCAGGCGCTCGAAATCCTGCTCACCCTGCACGCGCACGTGCACGTGGTCGGCGATGGGGCGACGCTTCAGCCAGCGGCCCACCTGGCCCGCCGGCGCGCGCTGCGGCCCATGCAGCAGCACCAGCACCTCGGCCACGTCAGTGTGTGGTGGTCGGTTCTGTAGGAAGGCCCGCTCGGTGGCGTGCAACTCGGGCGCCTGCGCCGCGTTGGCCACCAGCAGCAGTTCGTCACAGTGGCGCGCGCAGCGCTGTGTCCACGCGCTGGGCCGGTCGTCACCCACCAGCAGCACGAAATCGGCGCTGGCTTCGATCTCGTCGAGCACCAGGGACACCAGGCGGGTCAGCTCGGGGCCTTCATGGTCCAGGCTCGCGCCATGGGGCTGCAAGGCGGCTTCCATGGCGCGGGCGTCCAACGTCCGCACACGACCGAAGCGCTGCAAGGGCGCCGCAAGCCGCTGGCAGAAGGCCGCCATGTCGAGCTGGCCGCTGATGGGCAGCAACCCCAATGTCACCGGCCGTTCGAGAAGGGGTGACATCGGCTTGCCGAACAGGCGACGTATCAGTTGCTGCGTCACCGCAGCGAAGACCAACGGGTCGCGCGCGTTCAGTTCCTCGAACGCCTGTTTGCTCAGGCGCACGAGCACACTTTCGCGTATTGCCACCACGTCGGCCGCGCGCGGTTCGCCGGTCAGCAGGCTCATCTCACCGAAAATCTGCCCGCGCGAGAACTCGCGCACCATGCGCTGCACGCCTTGCTCGTCACGCCGATAGGCGCGCAGGCGGCCACTGACCGACAGATACAGGGCGTCGCCCGGCGCGCCTTGTTGGATCAGCGTTTCGCCACCAGCCACATCGACCCACTCCAGGCGCTCGCGCAGCAGCTGCAGTGTGCTGTGATCGACCTCGGCAAAACAGGCAGTTAGCAGACGTTGGAGCAAGGGCTCCTGGTGCGCGTGGCAATCTGTCGAGGCGTGCATGGAATTCAGCTCGAGGACCGCAGACGGCACGGCGGCACGGGGTTGTCCAAAAGCACGCATTGTGCGTGCGTGTTCGGGCTGTGCGCTGAGCGGGCCGCCTTCAAAACCCGGCCATGATGTCGCGGTAGCGCACCTTGCTTGATGTCATGCAGCTGGCGGCTGGACGGAATGTCCAGCGTCGGCTTTCGGTAGCAATTCCCGCGAGTGTTGCGGTGGGGTCGATAGCGCCAGATCGAGGCACTTCAGAGCTGCCATTGCAGCGGTCGCTCAGCCCTCAGTCAGTCGAATGACCGCTGCTGGCGGTAGCGTTCATCGGACCACCGAAACTGGATGTCGGCAGCCAGCCTGAACTGAAGTTCGCGCGTTGAATGGGCTGAATCGAAGCCCTTCAAACCTTCAACCGATACCCCACGCCAGCTTCCGTCACCAGCCACTGCGGCCGGTTCGGGTCGGCCTCCAGCTTCTTGCGCAGGTTGGCCATGTGCACGCGCACGTAGTGCACGTCCTCGGCATGGCCGGGCCCCCAGACGGCCTTGAGCAGGTGCTGGTGGGTCAGCACGCGGCCGGGCACGGTGGCCAGTTCCTGCAGCAGGCGGTATTCGATGGGGGTGAGGTGCAGTTCCTCACCGTCTCGCGTGACGGTGCGCAGCGCGCGGTCCATGGCGATGGGGCCGAAGCGCAGCACCGGGTCGGCGTCCTTGCCCGCGCCATGCCTGCGCAGCTGCACGCGCACGCGGGCCAGCAGCTCGGCCACGCCGAAGGGCTTGACGAGGTAGTCGTCGGCGCCGGCGTCCAGCGCCTGCACCTTGCGCTCTTCGCCCTCGCGGGCCGACAGCACGAGGACGGGCGCCTGCGACCAGCCGCGGAACTCGCGGATGAAGTCCAGCCCGTCGCCGTCAGGCAGGCCCAGGTCCAGCACCACCAGTTCGGGCCGGCGCGTGGCCGCGTCGATGAGGCCGCGCTGCAGCGTCGCCGCCTCGAAGACCTCCAGGCCCTCGCTCTCCAGCGCCATGCGCACGAAGCGGCGGATCTCCGGTTCGTCCTCGATCATCAACACGCGTGCGGCGCTCACTCCGGTTTCTCCTTCGGCGGCTGGCCGAGCGGGAGTTCCACTCGAACACAGGCGCCGCCCGTCGAAACATTGTGGGCGCTGATGCGACCGCCATGCGCCTCGACGATGGCCTTGCAGATGGCCAGGCCCAGGCCCACGCCGGGCGTGGCGCTCTCGCGGTCGCCACGCTCGAACTTGTCGAACAGCTGGGTCTCGCGGCCGGCCGGGAAGCCGGGGCCGCTGTCGCTGACATCGATCTCGACATGACGCCCCGCCGTGCGCGCCGCGATGCGGATGGCGCCCGCCGCGTACTTGGCCGCGTTCTCCAGCAGGTTGACGAGTACGCGCTCGATCAGCACGGCATCCAGCTCGACCAGGGGCAGCTCGGCGGCCAGGTCCACCACCACGTCTCGGCCGGTCAGCACTTCGTCCAGGTTCGCCAGTGCGCTGCCGACGACCTCCTGCAGCGGCAGCCACTGACGGTTCAACTGCACGGTGCCGGACTGCAGCCGCGCCATGTCGAGCAGGTTGCCCACCAGCGCGCTCATGCGCAGTGCCGAGCGGCGCATCGCGTCGGCCACGTCGGTCTGCGGGGGATTCAAGGGCGTGAGCTTGAGCGCATCGGCCAGGCCGACCAGCGCGGCCAGCGGTGTGCGCAGGTCGTGCGAGATGGCCGTCAGCAGCGAGTTGCGCAGCCGCTCGCTCTCGATCTGCAGCGTGCTCTGCTGCGCCACCTCGAYGTARTGRATGCGCTCCAGCGAGATGGCCAGCAGCGCCGCGCAGGTGTCCAGCAGCTCGCGCTGCTCGGGCGACCAGCGCCGGCCTTTCTCCCCCATCCGGCCTTCGACGGCCAGCACGCCACGCAGCCGCATGGGCGCCGTCAGCGGCAGCATCAGGCAGGGGCTGGCGGGCAAGGTGTCGGTGCCCTGCCCGGCCGGCTGGCCGTGGTCGAAGGCCCATTGGGCAACGCCGAGGTCGGGCTGGGCAGTCGCCCCAGGCAAGACCGCCAGTACCTCGCGGCCCGGCGTCGCACCAAGCGGCGGCGCCAGCACGGCAGAAGCGGCGCCGAACTCCGCGCGCAGGAAGCGCGTGGCGATCTCTGCGACCTGCTCGGGCACCAGCGCCGCACCGAGGTCGCGCGACATCGCGTACAGCCCGCGCACCCGCCGCTCGCGCTCCTGCGCCGCGCCCGCCTGCGCCTGCAGGCCGGCCGCGAGCTGGCCGATGACCAGGCCCACCAGCAGCAGCACGGCGAAGGTGACCAGGTATTGCGCATCGCCCACCGCGAACGACCAACGCGGCTCGACAAAGGCGAAGTCGAAGGCCGCCACGCCCAGCAACGCCGCCAGCGCGGCCGGCGCGCGGCCAAAACGCAGCGCCACGCCGACGACGTTGAGCAGATAGAGCATGGCGATGTTGGTGGGCGCCATGAAGGCCAGCAGCAACTGGGCGATGGAGGTCGTCAGCGCGATGCCGGCCAATGCCGCCGCGTAGCCGCGCCATGCCACGCCACCGCGCGGCGCCGGCTGCGGCCGTTCGCGCGCGGCGGTGGGCAGCGCGACCTGCAGCACGTCCATCTCGTCGGCCTGCCGGCTCAGCGCCTCGGCCAGCGACGGCCTGCCGGGCCAGCGCCAGGCCTGCTCGCGCCGGCCGACGACGAGGCGGGCCAGGTTGTGCTCACGCGCATAACCCACCAGCGCTGCGGCGACCTCCGGCGCCGACAGCTCGGCCGTGCGCGCCCCGAGCGACTGGGCCAGCTCCAGCGTGCGCTGCACGCGCTGGCGGGCCGCGTCGCTCAAGGCCCGCGCCGTCTGCACATGCACGGCGTGCCAGTCCAGCCCGAGCTGTTGCGCCAGGCGCGCGGCACTGCGCACGACCTTGTCGCTGTGGCCGCCCGGGCCCACGCAGGCCAGCAAGGACTCGCGGTTGGGCCAGACGGCACCCGCGCCGTGTTCGCGCCGCCAGGCCTGCATCTGGTCGTCCACGCGGTCGGCGGTGCGGCGCAGCGCCAGCTCGCGCAGCGCCAGCAGGTTGCCCTTGCGGAAGAAGTTCTGCGCCGCGCGCTCGGCCTGGGCCGGCAGGTAGACCTTGCCCTCCTTCAGCCGCTGCAGCAGCTCATCGGGCGGCAAGTCCACCACGACGACCTCGTCGGCCGAGTCGAAGACCTTGTCGGGCAACGTCTCCCAGACACGGATGCCGGTGATGCCCCCGACCACGTCGTTCAGGCTCTCCAGGTGCTGCACGTTCAGCGTCGTCCAGACCTCCACGCCGGCCTCGCGCAGCTCCTGCGCGTCCTGCCAGCGCTTTGAATGCCGGGAGCCTGGCACGTTGCTGTGGGCCAGTTCGTCCAGCAGCAGCACGCCGCCAGGCTCGGCCGCGCCCCAGGCCAGCGCGGCGTCGAGGTCGAACTCGCGCAGCGCCTGGCCCTTGTGCGCCATCTCGCGCAGCGCGATGCGGGGCAGATCGCTGGCGATGGCCTCGGTGTCCACGCGGCCATGCGTCTCGACGACACCGATGCGCACCGCCCTGCCCTGGCGTTGCACCGCATGCGCGGCGGCCAGCATCGCAAAGGTCTTGCCCACGCCGGCGTTGGCGCCAAAGAAGATCTTCAGCCGCCCGCGCCGCGAGGCGGCCTCGTCGCGCTGCACCTTGGCGAGCAGTTCGTCGGGGTCGGGTCTCGTGTCGGTCATGCCAGGCCCTGAAATGCAACCACAGAGGCACAGAGGCACGGAGAAGGACCCTTTAAATTCCTCTGTGACTCAGTGCCTCTGTGGTTGCGTTTTGTCTTCACCTCAAAGCCATCCCAAGCGCTTGAAGCGCCAGTACAAAGCCCCGCTCACCAGGGCGATCGTGCCCAGCGCCATCGGGTAGCCGAAGGCCCACTTCAGCTCGGGCATCTTCTCGAAATTCATGCCCCAGATGCCCGCCAGCGCGGTGGACGCCGCAAAGATGGCGGCCCAGGCGGCCAGGCGCTTGGTGACGAGGGATTCGTCCACCGTGACCAGCGTGAGGTTGACCTGCGTGGCAGCGATGATGGTTTCGCGGGCGGCGTCGATGCTGGCCTGGATGCGCACGAGGTGGTCATACACGTCGCGGAAATAGTCCTGCAGCGCCGTGCACACCATGGGCACGCGGCCGCCGTGCAGCTTGGACGTCACCTCCAGCAGCGGCGTGACGGCATGGCGCAGCGTGGCCAGGCGCTGCTTCAACGCGAACAGCCGCTGCACGACGGCCTGGCGGTCCTGCCTGGGCTGGAACATGGTGGCCTCCAGCTGTTCCAGCTCGGCCTCCACGCCGTCGATGAGGGGGAAGTAGCGGTCCACGACCGCGTCCATCAGCGCGTAGAAGACAAAACCCGGCCCCTGGCGCAGCAGGTGCGGCTCGCGCTCCGCACGCCCGCGCACACCCAGGAAGCCCTGCTGGCTGTTGTGCCGCACCGAGACGACGAAGCGCGGCCCGACGAAGACGTGCACCTCGCCGACCTCCAGCCCGTCGGGGCCGGTCTCCAGCAGGTGCATGGCGGCGAACAGCATGTCGCCGTACTCCTCGACCTTGGGGCGCTGGTGGCCCTTGCGGGCGTCCTCCACGGCCAGTGGCGGCAGCTTCAGCTCCTGCTGCAGGCGGGTCAGCTCGTCGTCGGTCGGGTCGCGCAGCGCGATCCACACAAAGCCCGCCCGCGCCGCCAACGCGTCGGAAATGCCTTCCAGCCCTGGCTCCGCGACGATGCGGCCATCCTCGTAAACGGCACTGTTGATCAGCATGACAGTCGGCTCCGGGTCATCTTTTGTTCATCGTCGCACGCTCCAAGGCGACGTTGAGCGCCAGCACGTTGACACGCGGCTCACCGAGAAAGCCAAGCTGGCCGGTCTCGGCGTGCTGGTCCACGAGGGCGCGGACCCGCTCGACCGGCAGGCCGCGCACGCGGGCCACGCGGGCCGCCTGGTAGTCGGCGGCGGCGCGGCTGATGTGGGGGTCCAGGCCGCTGGCCGAAGCCGTGACGAGGTCGACCGGCACCGGCGCCGTGTTGCCGGGGTCGGCCGCGCGCAAGGCTGCGATGCGCGCCTTGACCGCGTCGACCAGGGCCGGCGCCGTGGGTGCGAGATTGGAGCCGCCGGAATTGGCCGCGTTGTAGGGCGCGGGCGCGGTGGCGGACGGGCGGCTCCAGAAGTGGCCGGGGTCGGTGAAGGCTTGCCCGATCAGCTCTGAGCCGACGGGCCTGCCGTGGTCGACGACGAGGCTGCCGTTGGCGGCGTGCGGGAACAGCACCTGTGCAAGGCCGGTGACGGCCAGCGGGTAGGCCAGGCCGGTGATGAGGCTGAGCAGCAGGAAGAGCGTCAGCGCGGGTCGGAGTTGGGTGTTCATGAGAAGAAGGCAAAAGAGATGAGGAGGTCGATGGCCTTGATGCCGATGAAGGGGACGATGACGCCGCCCAGCCCGTAGACCAGCAGATTGCGGCGCAGCAGCGCCGCAGCACCGATGGCGCGGTAGGCCACGCCCTTGAGCGCCAGCGGGATCAGCACGACGATGACCAGCGCGTTGAAGATGACGGCGCTCAGGATGGCCGAGTTGGGGCTGGCTAAGTGCATGACGTTGAGCGCGGCCAGCTGCGGGTAGGTCGACACGAAGGCCGCCGGCAGCACGGCGAAATACTTGGCCAGGTCGTTGGCGATGCTGAAGGTTGTGAGGGACCCGCGCGTCATCAGCATCTGCTTGCCCGTCTCGACGATCTCGATGAGCTTGGTGGGGTTGCTGTCGAGGTCGACCATGTTGCCAGCCTCCTTGGCGGCCTGCGTGCCGGTGTTCATCGCCACGGCCACGTCAGCCTGGGCCAGCGCCGGCGCGTCGTTGGTGCCGTCGCCCGTCATGGCCACGAGCCGGCCTTGCGCCTGGTGCTCGCGGATCAGCGCCAGCTTGGCCTCGGGCGTGGCCTCGGCGAGGAAGTCGTCGACCCCTGCTTCAGCCGCAATCGCTGCTGCCGTCAGCCGGTTGTCGCCGGTGACCATGACGGTCTTGATGCCCATGCGGCGCAGCTGCGCAAAGCGCTCCTTGATGCCAGGTTTGACGATGTCCTTGAGCTCGACGACACCGAGCACCTGCGTGCCATCGGCCACCACCAGCGGCGTGCTGCCACGACGCGCGGCCTCGTCCACGCTGGCCTGCACATGGGCGGGCCAGCGGCCACCCAGCGCCTCGACGTGGGCACGCACCGCGCTGCCGGCGCCCTTGCGGATCAGCCGCGCGCCCAGGTCCACGCCGCTCATGCGCGTCTGCGCCGTGAAGGGCACGAAGTCGCCGCGCTCGCTCACCGCAGCCGCACCGAACTTGCGGTCGGCCAGCGCGACGATGCTGCGGCCTTCGGGCGTCTCGTCGGCCAGCGACGCGAGCCGTGCCGCATCGGCGAGCTGCGCCTCGCTCACGCCATCCAGCGGCCAGAAGGCATCGGCCTGGCGGTTGCCCAGCGTGATGGTGCCGGTCTTGTCCAGCAGCAGCACGTCCACGTCGCCGGCAGCCTCCACCGCGCGGCCGGAGGTGGCGATGACGTTGGCCTGCAACATGCGGCTCATGCCCGCCACGCCGACGGCCGACAGCAGGCCGGCGATAGTCGTCGGGATCAGGCAGACGAGCAGCGCGACCAGCACGACCAAGCTGACCGGCTCGCCCGCACCAGCGACGGCGACGCTGAACTGCGAGAACGGCAGCAGCGTGGCGACGACGCCCAGGAACACCAGCGTCAGCGCGACGAGCAGGATGGTCAGTGCGACCTCGTTGGGCGTCTTCTTGCGCTTGGCGTTCTCGACCATGGCGATCATGCGGTCGACAAAGGTCTCGCCCGGGTTGACGGCCACGCGGGCCACGACCCAGTCGGACAGCACGCGGGTGCCACCGGTCAGCGCCGAGAAGTCGCCGCCGCTCTCGCGGATGACGGGCGCGGACTCGCCGGTGATGGCGCTCTCGTCGACCGAGGCGACGCCGTCGACAACTTCGGCATCAGCCGGCACCACGTCGCCCGCCACGATCAGCACGACCTCGCCCTTGCGCAGCGTGCCGGCCTCGCGCGGATGCCATTTCACGGCCTCACGGGCGACGCCGGGCTGCCAGCCCTCGGCGACCTTGGCCCAGGTCTCCTTCTTCAAGCCGCRCAGCGACGCGGCCTGCGCCTTGCTGCGGCCCTCGGCCAGCGCCTCGGCGAAGTTGGCGAACAGCACGGTGAACCACAGCCACACGGTCACGGCGATGACGAAGCCATTCGGCTGAGCGACCGACAGCGCCGTCGTCAGCAGGCTGCCCAGGTAGACGACGAACATCACTGGGTTGCGCAGCTGCACGCGCGGGTCCAGCTTGGCGAAGGACTCGCCCAAGGCCTGGCGTGCCAGCTTAGGGTCCAGCAGGGAAAAGCCGGTGCGGCTCATGACTTGCTCCAGAGGATCAGGTGCTCGACCACCGGGCCGAGGGCCAGGGCGGGCACGTAATTCAGAAGGCCGACCAGCAGCACCACACCGATCAGCAACGCGACGAACAACGGCCCATGCGTGGGCAGCGTGCCCTCGCCGGCGGCCAGGCGCTTCTTGGCGGCGAAAGAGCCGGCCATGGCCAGCACCGGCACGATGACGCCGAAGCGGCCTATCCACATGACGAAGCCCAGCAGCAGGTTGTAGAAGGGCGTGTTGGCCGACAGTCCCGCGAAGGCGCTGCCGTTGTTGTTGCCGGCCGAGGACAGCGCGTACAGCACCTCGCTGAAGCCGTGCGCGCCGGGCGCCGCGATGCCGGCCTTGCCGGGCTCGGCGACGACCGCGATGGCCGTGCCGACCAGCACCGCCAAAGGCGTGAGCAGAATGGCCAGCGAGACCATCTTCATCTCGTGCGCCGCGATCTTCTTGCCGAGGTATTCGGGCGTGCGGCCGATCATCAGGCCCGCCACGAACACGGCCAGGATGGCGAACACCAGCATGCCGTACAGGCCGGCGCCGACGCCGCCGAAGACGACCTCGCCCAGCTGCATCAGCACCAGCGGCACGGCACCGCCCAGCGGCGTGAAGCTGTCATGCATCGCATTCACCGCGCCGCAGCTGGCGGCCGTGGTGATGACGGCGAACAGCGCGGAGGCGTCGATGCCGAAGCGCACCTCCTTGCCTTCCATGTTGCCGCCGGCCACGCCGAGTTCATGCAGCCGCGGATTGCCCGCCTGCTCGGCCGCCGTGGCCACGACGACGGCGACGACGAAGATCGCCGTCATGGCGCCCAGCAGCGCCCAGCCCTGGCGCATGTCGCCCACCTGCCGGCCCATGACGAAGCACAACGCCGCCGGGATCAGGAAGATGGCCAGCATCTGGAGCGCGTTGGTCACGGCGCTCGGGTTCTCGAACGGATGTGCCGAGTTCGCGTTGAAGAAGCCACCGCCGTTGGTGCCCAGCATCTTGATGGCCAACTGCGAGGCCACAGGGCCCAAAGAGATCGCCTGCTGCGCGCCTTCCAGCGTCGTCACAGACTGGCTGGCCGCCAGCGTCTGCACGACGCCCATGCCGGCCATCGCCATGGCAAACACGAAGGACAGCGGCAGCAGCACCCAGAGCGTGGCGCGGGTCAGGTCGGCCCAGATGTTGCCGACCGTGGCGGCGCTGTGACGCGACAGGCCGCGCAACAAGGCCATCACCACCGCGATGCCGGTGGCGGCGGACAGGAAGTTCTGCACCGTGAGCGCCAGCATCTGTGTCAGGTGGCTCATCGTCGTCTCACCGCCGTAGCCCTGCCAGTTGGTGTTGGTGACGAAGCTGATGGCGGTGTTGAAGGCCGAGTCGGGCGACACGGCGGCGAGCCGCTGCGGGTTGAGCGGCAGCACATGCTGGAGGCGCTGCAACGCATACACGGCCAGGAAGCCCAGCGCGTTGAAAACCAGCAGGCCCAGCGCGTAGCGCAACCAGCCCTGTTCGGTGTCGGGGTTGACGCCGCAGACCTTCAGCAGGCCGCGCTCGATGCGGCGGAGCGGGCCGACCTCGCCCTCCATCACCGCGTGAATCCACCGGGACAGCGGCCAAGCGAGCGCGAGAAGCGCCACCAGAAACGCGAGCAGCTGCATCCATGCAGAGGCACTCATGACAAGTCCTCCGGGAACAGCAAGGCCCAGAAGAGATAGCCGATCAAACCCACGACGAGGATGACGGCAGCGGTTTCGAAGCCACTCATGACTTCCTCCCCGCCAGCTTGTCGCAGCCCCAGGCCGCGAGCCCGGTCAACAGCGCGATTGCCGCGCCCAGACCCAGAAAAATGATGTCCATGACACCTCCATTGCGATGGAAGTGATTCTGGAAATCAGCGCCTCAAAGCCTCGACAAGATCGAGGCGGGGGGCATCAAGAAAGCATCAAGATTTGGGCAAGGCCAGCTGGGTCAGCTCGATGCCGCGCTCCCGCGCGATCGCTTCCAGCACCGGCAGCAGCGGGCCCAGCTTCTCGTCCAGCGCGTCGCGCACCGTGTCGACGACGACCTGGGTGCTGCGGTCGATCTCGATGTGGATGGCGTCGCCCACGGTCTTATCGCCGAAGGTCGTCATGCGCAGCGTCTCGGGGATGAGCCAGACCTCGAACCAGCCCGAGCCGTCGCGCTCGCGCTGCGCCTCGGCCACCGTCAGGCTGCAACCGTTGACGCCGATATAGCCCTTGGCGAAGACATAGCGCATCCACGGCGCCGGCACGGCGAAGCGGATGACGTGGTTGTTGTCGGGCCGGCGAATCTCGGCGATGCGCGCGGACACGTCGACATGGCCGGACAGCGGATGGCCGCCGATCTCTGCACCATCCCTGGCGGCGCGCTCGACGTTCAGGCCCGAGCCCACCTTAAGCCCGCCCAGCGTCGTCAGGTTCATCGTCTGACCCATCACGTCGAACAGCACCACGTCCGGCGACGGCCGCTCGGTYACGGTCAGGCAGACACCGTCGCAGGAGACGCTGGCGCCAATGGCCAGCGCGTCGTCGAAGCCGGCCGGCAGCTTCAGCGCCAGCGTGTGCAGCCCTTCGCGGGCGTCAATTGATTCGACGCGGGCGACGCCCTGGACGATGCCTGTGAACATGATGAAAAAAGGCCCCGTGAGGAGCCGTTTTGGGAGTGATGAGCCAGCTTACCAGTTGGCCTCGCGGTCGGGCGTCGCGCCGATCTTGTGGATGGA
>NZ_JBGCUM010000006.1:0-183862 GCF_054177665.1 Roseateles sp. P5_E8
CAGCGCTGGCGGCTGCGGGCCGCACGGCCGAGGCCATCGCCAGCCTGCGCGAGGCCGTGAGCCTGGCGCCCCAGCGTGTCGAGGCCTGGTTCATGCTGGGCCAGCACCTGCAGGCCAAAGGTGATGACGCCGCCGAGGCCTGGGAGCATGTGCTGGCGCTGGACCCCGGCCATGCGGAGGCGGCCTGCAACCTCGCGCTGCTGCGGCCCGAGCGCGGCGAAGCGGTGCTGGAGGCGGCGCTCGCTGCCGGCGTGGCAGGTGAGCGGCGCGCGGCCGTGCTGGGCAATCTCGGCGGCTTGAAGTTGGCCGACGGGCGGCATGCGCAGGCGATCTCGGCCTACCGCGAGGCCTTGGCCCTGGCGCCGTCATCGCCCCAGGCCTTGAGCAATCTGGCCCAGGCCCTGAAGCGCCAGGGCGCGTTGGACGAGGCGGATGCCGTGCTGAGCCGGCTGATCGAGCGGGACGCCACGCTGCTGACCGCGCGCAGCGACCAGCTGCTGCTGCGTGCCTATCGGGGCCTGGACTGCGCGGCCGAGGCGGCCGACTTCGGCCGCGCGGTGCGTGCGCCCGCCGTGGCGCGGCCGGTTCGGGCGGCCGGGCCGTTGCGCGTCGGCCTGGTGTCGGCGGACCTGCGCGGCCATCCCGTCGGGCGCCTGGCCCAGGCCTGGCTGCCAGCGCTGGCCGAGCGTTGCGAGCTGTTCGTCTACGCCGTTGCGCGCTTCGAGGACGCGCTGACCCAGGAGCTGCGGCAGGCCGCCCCGCGCTGGCTGGATGCCGCAAGGCTGAGCGACGCGGCGTTGGCCGAGCGCATTGCCGCCGACGGCATCGACGTCCTGGTCGATCTCAATGGCCACACGGGCGGCCACCGCCTGCGCGTGTTCGCGCGCCGGCCCGCGCCGCGGCAGTTCAGCTGGCTGGGTTATGTCGGCAGCACCGGCCTGGCCGAGATTGATGGCTTCATCGGCGACCGCTGGCTGTTGCCGCCCCGCGCGGAAGGCGGCTTTGTCGAGCCGCTGCGGCGCCTGCCGCACAGCTTCACCGTCTACGCACCGTCCGCCGATGCGCCGGCCGTCACGCCGCTGGGCGAGGCGCCGCGCTTTGGCAGCTTCAATGCGCTGCACAAGCTGGGCGACGCGGTGCTGGCGCTGTGGGCGCGCGTGCTGGCCGCCACGCCGGGCAGCCGCCTGCTCATCAAGGCGCCGGGCCTGCAGCACGAAGCCGAGCGTGCGGCGCTGCGGGCGCGCTGGCCGGGCGATGCGGCGCGGCTGGATCTTGAAGGCCCCGGGCCGTTGGCGGACTACCTCGCCGCCTTTGGCCGTGTCGACGTCGCGCTGGACCCTTTCCCGCACGGCGGCGGCATGACGACGCTGGACGGGCTGTGGATGGGTGTGCCGGTGCTGACGTTGCCCGGCCCGGCGCCGATCTCGCGGCAGGGACTGAGCTTTTTGCAGACGTTGGGCTTGGCGGAGGGATGGGTGGCGGCCGACCAAGATGACTTCGCGCGCCTGGCCCGGCTGCGGATGCAGGATCGCACGGCCCTGGCCGGGCTGCGCGCGGGCCTGCGCGGGCGCATGGCGGCCAGCCCGTTGTGCGACGCCGCGCGCTTCGCGGACGACCTGCTGGCTCAACTAACGGCATGATGCGCGGCGTCCCAGCTCCCGCATCGTCATGAAGCGTTTCCTTCTTCTCCTCAGTCTCGTCGGCGCCGGTGCTCAGGCCGATGAGCCCGCGCCCAAGCGCGAGGACCTGCCGCTGTGGGAGGTCGGCGTCGCGGCGGCCGGTATCTCGCAGCAGGCCTATCCGGGGTCCGACCAGCAGGCCCGTCGCGCGCTGGCCCTGCCTTATCTGATCTACCGCGGCAAGCTGCTGCGGGCCGACGGCGACGGCGCCGGCCTGCGCGCAGTGCGCACGGACAGCTTCGAGCTGGACGTGTCGTTCGCGGGCTCGCTGAGTTCGGGCTCCGAGGTGCTGCGGGCGCGCGAGGGCATGGCGCGTTTGGGCACGCTGGTAGAGGCGGGGCCGGTGGCGCGCTGGTTCGCCAATGGGCGCGGCGCCAGCGACCGCATCACCTTCGAGCTGCCGCTGCGCGGCGTGTTCGAGGCGCGCAACCCGAGCCGGCATCGCGGCATGAGCATCGAGCCCAGGCTGAGCTGGCAGCACCGCCCCAAGGCGGATGGCTTGGGTTATGGGCTGAGCGTCGGCGCGCTGTTGGGCGACCGCCGGCTGGGTTCGACCTTCTACGGAGTCGCCCCCGGCGAGGCCCGACCGGACCGGCCGGCCTTCGATGCCCGCGCCGGCCTGATCGCCTGGCGGCTGGGCGGCAGCGTGGGGACCAGCCTGACGCCGGACCTGCGCGTCTACGCCTTCGGGCGCGTGGACAGCCTCGCCGGTGCGGCCAACCGCGACAGCGCGCTCGTGCGGCAGTCGACGGGATTCAGCTACGGCATCGGCCTGAGCTACACGCTGATGCGCTCTGTAGCCCGAGCAAGCGACTGACTTCGACGCGCAAAAGAAAAGGGGCTGCCTGAGCAGCCCCTTCGTTTGTCAGCGACGGGTGTGTCGCCGGCGTGGACTTACATGTCCATACCGCCCATGCCACCCATGCCGCCCATGCCACCACCCATGCCGCCGCCGCCGGCTGCTTCGTCCTTGGGGGACTCGGCGACCATGCACTCGGTCGTCAGCATCAGCGACGAGACCGAAGCAGCATTCTGCAGGGCAGTGCGCGTCACCTTGGTCGGGTCCAGGATGCCCATTTCGATCATGTCGCCATAGGTGTCGTTGGCGGCGTTGAAGCCGTAGTTGCCCGAACCGGCCAGCACGGCGGCCACGACGACGGAGGCTTCGCCACCGGCGTTGTAGACGATCTCGCGCAGGGGCGCTTCGATGGCCTTGAGCACCAGCTTGATGCCAGCGTCTTGGTCGGCGTTGTCGCCCTTGATGGCGCCAGCAGCTTGCTTGGCGCGCAGCAGCGCGACGCCGCCACCAGCCACGATGCCTTCTTCAACGGCTGCGCGCGTGGCGTGCAGCGCGTCTTCGACGCGGGCCTTCTTTTCCTTCATCTCGACTTCGGTGGCTGCACCGACCTTGATGACGGCAACACCGCCGGCCAGCTTGGCCACGCGCTCTTGCAGCTTCTCGCGGTCGTAGTCGCTGGTGGCTTCCTCGATCTGGATGCGCACTTGCTTGACGCGGGCTTCGATGTCAGCGGCAGCGCCGGCGCCGTCGATGATGGTGGTGTTTTCCTTGCCCACTTCAACGCGCTTGGCCTGGCCCAGATCAGCCAGCGTGACCTTCTCGAGCGTCAGGCCGACTTCTTCGGCGATGACCTTGCCACCGGTCAGGATGGCGATGTCTTCCAGCATGGCCTTGCGACGGTCACCGAAGCCAGGCGCCTTGACGGCGACGACCTTCAGGATGCCGCGGATGGTGTTGACCACCAGCGTGGCCAGCGCTTCGCCGTCCACGTCTTCCGAGATGATCAGCAGCGGGCGGCCCGACTTGGCGACTTGCTCCAGCGTCGGCAGCAGATCGCGGATGTTGCTGATCTTCTTGTCGTACAGCAGCACGAACGGGTTGTCCAACAGCGCGGCTTGCTTTTCCGGGTTGTTGATGAAGTAGGGCGACAGGTAGCCGCGGTCGAACTGCATGCCTTCGACGACKTCGAGTTCGCTGTCCAGGCTCTTGCCGTCTTCAACGGTGATGACGCCTTCCTTGCCAACCTTGTCCATTGCCTCGGCAATGATGCGGCCCACTTCCACGTCGCTGTTGGCCGAGATCGTGCCGACTTGAGCGATTTCCTTGGAAGTGGTGGTGGCCTTGGAGGCCTTCTTCAGCTCGGCGACCAGGGCAGTGACCGCCTTGTCGATGCCGCGCTTCAGGTCCATCGGGTTCATGCCSGCGGCCACGTACTTCATGCCTTCGCGGACGATGGCTTGCGCCAGGACCGTGGCGGTGGTGGTGCCGTCACCGGCGTTGTCAGACGTCTTGGAAGCGACTTCCTTGACCATCTGCGCGCCCATGTTCTGGAGCTTGTCCTTCAGCTCGATTTCCTTGGCCACGGACACACCGTCCTTGGTCACGGTGGGGGCGCCGAACGAGCGCTCGAGCACCACGTTGCGGCCCTTGGGGCCGAGCGTCACCTTGACCGCATTGGCCAGGATGTTCACGCCTTCAACCATGCGAGCGCGGGCTTCGCCGCCAAAGATCACGTCTTTTGCTGCCATTTGAATTCTCCGAATCTAAATTGGGGTCAGAGTCAATTTCTCGACGCTGTTTTGACGAGGGCGGCGCATCGCGCTATCGCCCTCAGGCCATCACTTCTGGACGATGGCGAAGAGGTCTTCCTCGCGCATGACCAGCAGCTCGTCGCCGTCGACCTTGACGGTCTGGCCCGAGTACTTGCCGAACAGGACGCGGTCGCCGACGGCGACGTTCAGGGTGATGAAATCGCCCTTGTCGTTGCGCTTGCCCGGGCCGACGGCCAGGACTTCGCCCTGGTCGGGCTTCTCRGCGGCGTTGTCAGGGATGAAGATGCCGGAGGCGGTCTTGGTTTCCTGTTCCAGGCGSYKAACGATCACGCGATCGTGCAGGGGGCGCAGCTTCATGGGGTCTCCTTCAGAGGTGGGACTGAGGCGGTCGCCGCGCCTTGACGCGGCAGCCGCCAAAAAAACAGGGCCGAAGGTTCGACCCGATTTCGTTAGCACTCGAATGCTTAGAGTGCTAGCAGCCTTGCATTATAGGGACGCAAGATGGCGTTTCAAGGGGGTGGCGGGCTTCAGTTCGCCTGCCCGCCGGTGGCCGGGCTCAGGTCTTCAGCCCGTCCAGCAGCGCCTGCCAGGCAGACTTGGCCTGCCCGTCCGACTGGCGCAGGCCCAGCGAGCAGAGATAGGCGCGGAAGCTGGCGGAGTCGCTGAACTGGTAGTGCACGGCGAGGTCGGCGCAGGTTTGCGTGGTGAAGTCGTGGAGCAGGAAGACGTTCAGATAAGGGATGCGACCGTCGGCCGCCCGCCAGGCGGCGGCAAGTTCGCGGAAGAAGGCGGCCTGCATGGCCTGCGAGCTGAGGTTGAGGCTCGATGACGGAAACCCCGCCTCCTGGAAGACCAGCGGCCGGGTGCCGGCGAAGGTCAGCAGGCGGCGCACCTCGGCGCCGACACCCGCCGGATCGCGCACCGTGATCGTGCCGTTGGCGTCGAAACGTATGGGGTAGTAGGTGAGCATCACCACGTCGGCGCCGGCGTTGTTCAGCCCGGCCAGCAGGTCGGCGTTGGCCCCCAGCACGCCATCGGCGGTGCCGGTGACGCCCACCTTGAGGCGCGCGTCCAGCGTGCGGGCGTAGCTGGCCGCGTCCCTGAAGAAGGCGGTGTAGGCGGCCAGTTCGGCGGGATGCGCGGCCAGGTAGATATCGACCTCGTTGCCAAGCGCCAGGTACTGGATGCGCCCGACGTTCAGGCCGACAACGCGGTCCAGCAGTGCGCGAAACCGTTGCTTGACGACCGGGTCGTCGAAGGCGCGGCCGACGAGGTCAGCGGGCAGGTCGCGGTAGAGCGTGTTGATGGGTTGCAGCCCGACGTACTGGACCAGGGACAGGCGTGCCGCGCGATCCAGCGCGCTGCCGATCTCGGCGAGCTTGGCGGCGTCATAGTTGCCGGCGCTGGGCTCCAGCGCACCCCAGCTGAAATTGATCTGCTGGCCCCGGGCGCCGGTGCTGTACGCGAGGTCCATCGCGCTGGCCAGGGCCGCAGCAAGAGCCGTCGTTGTCGGCGGCGTGGGCACGAGCTGCGGATTGGTGGTGATGGACAGCACGCCGGGCAACGCCACCACGGGTGGCACGGGCGGTGGGCTGTCTGCCGCGCCACCACCGCCCCCGCCGCAGGCTGCGAGCAGCAGCGAGGCGGTCAGCGCAAGGCCGCGAAGGCCCGTCATCAGTGTGCCGCGCATGACTGCCTGGGGAGTGAAACGATACGCAGATCGTAGTTGGATGAGACGGCTCAAAGGGGCCCCAGCACGAGTTCCGGGAAGTAAGGTCTGCTGCGAAAAAGCAGTGGCATCTGGGACCTGTAGTGCCGCAGCACAGTCGCCTTGTTCGCGCTGAAACCGCGCCAGCTGCGTCGCGCCCTCAGCAGCTGCGCCAGCTGCGCGGGCCGCCAGCGCCAAGGCGCCCGGGCATAGGGCATGTCGGCGTAGTAACCCAGCAACTGGGCGTCAAACGCCGCTTCGCAGGCGCGCCGGGTGATGACATGGTCCACATGGCCGCCCACGGCCAAGGGGCACATCACCCGGTCCGCGCGAATGAATCGGCTCTGCAAGGCCTGCGCCGCCTGCTCAAGCAGCACGCCGCCGCCCGGGCCGACGCCGCCGCACAGCAACTGGTCGAGGGTCTGGAAATCGGCGGAGCCGCTGCCTCTGAAGCCCGCATCCACCAGTCCCAGGTGCTCGGCCTTGAGACCGATGGCGGCCAGCGCGGCGACATCCTCCTGCCGCCGCCGGCGCATATGGCCTGCGGCATCAAATGACGCAGCGCCGAGCACCGGCGAGACGCAGGGGCCGGCCGCGCTGAACAGCGTCAGCACGCGCACGTCGTGGCCCTGTCTGCGCCAGGTCAGTGCATGGTCGCAACAGCTCAGCATGGCGTCGTCGAGGTGGGGCGAGATGATCAGGATCATGTCGCGGCCAGCCGCTCATAGGCCTGCAGGGTCTGCCGCGCGGTTCGTTCCCAGGTGAACTCCGCCGCGCGGGCCAGGCCGCGGGCGCGCAGTTCGGCGCGGCGCTCGGGGCTGGCCAGCAGGTCGGCCAGGGCCGTGGCGATGGCCTCGGTGGACAGCGGGTCGACCAGCACCGCAGCATTGCCTGCGATCTCGGGCACGCAGGCAATGTTGGACGCGATGACGGGCGCACCGCAGGCCATGGCTTCGATGATGGGCAGCCCGAAGCCCTCCCAGAGCGTGGGAAACACCATGCACTCCGCGCCGGCGTAGAGGTCGGGCAGTGCGTCCTGCGGCAGGTGGCCCAGCCGGTGGATGCGTGGCGCYAGGCCCAGCCGCTGGACCGTCTGCTCGATGTCGTCACTGCCATAGAACATGCGCCCCACCAGCACCAGCTCGACATGCTCCTGGCCGCGGGTGGCCAGGTCGAACGCTTCAATCAGGCGGACGATGTTCTTGTTCGCGTGCAGCTTGCCGACGTAGATCACATAGGGGTTGCTCAGGCCGTGGTCTCTTTGCACGCGCTCGGCTGCAGCGGCCGGTGGCTGCGGCTTGAAGGTGCTGTTGACGCCGTGATAGACGGTTAGCAGGCGTTCTTCCGGCAGGCCGAAGCGCTCCATCAGCTCATGCTTGACGAAATCGGAGACGCACACGGTCAGCTTGGCGCGGCGCACGCCCCGGCGCAGCAAGGGGTTCAGACGCGCCAGCACGCGCGGCGGATAGAAGTAGGGGTGGCTGAAGGTCACCGAGCCATGCATGGTCATGGCCAGCCTCACCGGGCAGATCGGCGGCGGTGCGAAGGTGGCGTGCAGCAGGCTGAGATTGCAGCGCCTGAGGGCCAGCGGCAAGCTGACCGCCATGCTGACCGAGCGCGTCGATGGCCACAGCAGGTGGCGCACGAAGTTGGGCTGATCCAGGGGCAGCGCGTTCGCCGCCGCCTGATCGAGCAACCAGACGTGGTATTCGTTGTGCCGGTCGATGGCCGCCAGCGCCTGCAGCAGCTGCTGCTCGTAGGTCTCGGGCCCGCCCGCCCGTCGACCGAGCATGGCCGGAAAAATGCCGATCCGAATTCCCACAGGCCTGCCTTTCGTGCGCTTGCTGCGGTCAAGGTAGGGCCGGGTCTGAAGCTAGCCTGAGCTCCCCTGCAAGGCCGCCCAGCTGCGGGCCACCCCTTCACCGAACGGAACGCTTGGTGTCCATGCAAGCAATTGCCGTGCACGCTGGTTGTCGAGGATGCTCACGGCGACATCGCCCGGACGCTCGGGCAGCGGCTGGCGCAGGATCGGCCGGCCGCTGGCCGCTTCGACCGCCGCGATGACGTCGTTGACGGTGCGGCCTTCGCCCGACGAGATGTTCAGGATGCCCGGCGCGGCCACCGTGGCCTTGAGCATGGCCTCGACGACGTCGTCGATGTAGATGTAGTCGCGCACCGTGTGACCGGCGCCGAACACCTTGAGGGCCCGCCCGTCCAGCACGCAGCCCATGGCCACGGCCAGCAGGCCCTGCGCGCCATAGATGTTCTGCTGCGGCCCGTAGGGGTTGGACATGCGCAGGATGCTGACCTCCAGCGGCGTGGTGCGCGCGTAGAAGCTCAGGTAGTTCTCTATCGTCAGCTTGCTCTGACCATAGGCCGACTTGGGTGCCAGCGGGTGGTGCTCGGGAATGGGAATCTGCTGCGGCTCGCCATACACCGTGCCGCCCGACGAGGCATAGACGATGCGCCGCACGCCCATCTCGCGGGACATCTCCATCAGCCGGATGGTGGGCAGCAGGTTGGACAGCAGGTCGTAGTTGCTGCTCTCGATCACCATGTTGGGGAAGGTGGTGGTGATGAGGTGGAAGACCGTGTGCACGCCGCGCAGGGCCACGCGCAGCACGGCGTCGTCCATGAAGTCGCCGTGGATGAGGTCGATCTTGTCCATCACCGTGCGCAGATTGGCGCCGGACCGGCTCGGACGGGCGAACACGCGTGGCCGCTGCCCTTGCGCCACCAATCGGGTCACGAGGTTGGAGCCGATGAAGCCTGCCCCCCCCAGCACCAGGATCGGGCCTGTGATGTCAGGTGCGGAAGCTGTCATTGCGGTGCGGGCTGCACCTGCACGGTGTTGCGCAGGTTGTAAGTGAATTGGAAACCGAGGTTGCGGTAGAGCGGGACGATCTTGTTGAAGTACTCCTCGAAGAAGTCGGCCACCTCGGCGATGCGCCGCTGCGGCACGTAGACGATGTCGTAGGGCCTCAGCAACAGGTCGGCCTGGGCCGTCTGCTCCAGATGGCCTTGCAGGTCGAGCTTGATGAAAGTGGGCTTGCCGCTGCCGGAGTTGCGCAGCACGATGACGTTGCCGCGCTCGGCGCCCTTGCGGAAGCCGCCGCTGAGCGTGATGGCCTGCAGCGCCGTGAGGCGGTTGCCTTCGATGATGTGGGCCGTGGCCTGCATGACCTCGCCCGCCACGTAGATGCGGGAAGCGGCGTATTTGCGCAGCATGACGGTGGCCTGCGGGTTGCGCAGCGTGCCGGCGTAGCGCGTGGCGAGCTGTTCCGACAACTGCTGGGGCGACATGCCGCTGACGTTCAGTTCGCCAATCAGTTGCAGCGAGATGCGCGCGTCGGGGCCTATCGTCAGCAGCTCGTTCAGCTCGGGGTGGTAATAGAACTTCACCTCCACCTGGTCGCCCGCCTGGAGTTGGTAGACCAGTTCGCCGCCGTCGACGACCTTGGCCTGGTTGGCGGGATCGGCTGCGTAGTCGGCCGCCGGCACCGCGAACTGGCCGACGTTCTGCGAGTTGCTGGCGCAGCCGGCCAGGGCCAGCAGCAGGGCGGCGGCAGCGGTGGCGGAAGGCCAGCGTGCATGGAGTCGTTTGGGTTGCATGGTCTGGGGCGTTAGCGTTCGATGCGCACGGTCTGGGAGACCTGGGCGCCGGGCAGCCGCACGAACAGCCGGCCGGTGGCTGCCGCGTGGGCCCAGCCTCCGGTGGCCGGGATCAGGCCGGGGTCGGCGGCGCGCGGCAGCACGGCGCCGTCGGCCAGCACGCGGGTGGGTGCGGTGGCCCAGCGGCGCACCTGCAGCCACCAAGTGCGGCCCGCCGGGGTGAGGCTGCCGCCGGCGTTGCCGGCCGTCAGTTCGGCGGCCGCGGTGGTTTCGCGCCAGCTCAGCAGCGTGTCGCGGTAGGCGCCGTTGCGGTAGGCCAGCGTGGCGCCGTCGTCGTCGCGCAGCGTGAAATTGCCGTCGGCGCCGGCAAAGATGTCCAGCGTCAGCGACTCGCCCGCCAGCACCTGCGAGGCGTACTGCCGCACCGGGCCCATGGGCACGATGCTCCCGGCCCGCACCAGCAGTGGCAGTTGGTGGATTGGGGCGTTGACGGTGACGGTCTGGCCGCCGGCATGCAGCGCGTCGGTGTAGTAGTCCACCCAGTTCGCGCCGGCGGGCAGGTAGAGGCTGCGGCTGGCGGCGCCCGGCGTGAACACCGGCGCCACCAGCAGAGCCTTGCCGAGCATGAACTCGCTGTTGCCCGTCTGCGTGGCCGCGTCGGCCGGGAAGTGGAAGAAGGTCGGCGCCAGCACTGGCGCGCCGCTGGCTTCGGCCTGCACGAACTGGCCGTAGAGATAGGGCATCAACCGGTAGCGCCACTCGATGATGGCCTTGGCAGCGGCCGTATAGGGCTCGCCATAGCGCCATGGCTCGCGCTGCGGCACGGTGTTGATCGAGTGGTTGCGCATATAGGGCGTGGCCGCCCCGAACTGCAGCCAGCGCAGGAACAGCTCTGCGTCGGGCGCACCGAGGAAGCCGCCGATGTCGGCGCCGAAGAAGTTCTGGCCTGACAGGCCCATGTGGTTGGCGATCTGCACCTGCACGCGCAGCGAGTCCCAGGTGGAGTCGGTGTCGCCGCTCCAGTTGGCGGCGTAGCGCTGGATGCCGGCAAAGCCCGAGCGCGACACGATGAAGGGGCGCAGCATGGGCTGGGCTTCCAGCAGCGCGTCGCGCAGCGTGGCGGCCTCCCACAGCGCGTAGGTGTTGCGGCCGGCGTAGTCGTAGCGGGGGCTGCCCTCGAAGTCGTAGACGCCCCAGGGCATGTCGTTGGCGGCGGGTTCGTTGAGGTCGGCCCACAGGCCGCTGACGCCGGTGGCGACAAAGGTCTTCAGCTCGCCGCGGAAATAGTCGCGCGCGGCCTGCTTCGTGAAGTCGAAGAAGCTGACGTCGCCCATCCAGATGTTGGTGACCAGCGGCGAACCGCCGGGGTAGGTGACGAGCAGGCTGTTGTTGGCGGCAATGGACCAGCGCGGGTCGAACACCGTGACCAGCGGCTCCAGGATGTTGACGCGCTTGAAACCCAGGGACTCCATCTCGTCGTTGAAGCCCTTGGGATTGGGCCAGGTCAGCGGGTTCCAGGTGAAGGTGAAGAGATGGTCGGTGTAGTCCAGGTCCAGGTAGAAGGCGTCGGCGGGGATGGCGCGGGCGCGGAACTCACGCGCCAGGCCCAGCACCTGCTCGGCGCTGGCATAGCCGAAGTGGGCCTGTTGGTAGCCGAGGGCCCAACGCGGCGGTACTGGCGTCGCGCCGGTCAGCGCCGTGAAGGCGGAGGCGACGGCCGCCGGCGTGGGGCCGGCCATCACGTAGTAGTTCAGCGTGCCGCCGGTGGCGCCGATGCTGAGGGCCTCGGGGTTGGAGGCGCCGAAGTCGAAGACGGCCGTGGTGGGGTTGTCGAGGAAGAGGCCGTGGGTGGCGCCACCGACGTGGCCGTAATAGAAGGGCGTGCTGGAGTAGAGCGGGTTGGTGAGCTCGCCGTAGGCGGCGTTGTCTTTGTTGCGCATGGTCAGGCTGCGCCCGCGCCGGTCCAGCGGGMCGCCGGCCAGGCCCATGCCGAAGTAGCGCTCACCCGGCCGCGCATGCAGCAGGGCCACGACGAGGCCGGTGCTGCTGTCGGCCTGCAGGCCACCGGGCACGGTGGCGGAGATGATGCTGCCGTCGTCGCGCAGCACCACCACCTGCAACGGGTTCTTGGTGACGACGACGTTGAGGCCGGCCTGGCGCAACATGAAGCGCGCCTCGTCCTCGAAGGTCTCGACCGTGCCGGCGGCCGGCGTGATGGAGATGACGGCGCCGGTGAGCAGCGATGCGACGCCAGCGGGCCTGGCTTCGATGCGCACCGTGCCGTGGGCCAGGAACTCGATGCGCAGGTCCCCGCCGCCGGCCAGCGGAAACTGGACGCCATTGCTGAAGATTTCGTTGCCGGGCGAGAGGCTCAGAGGCCGGATGGCGCACCACGCCGTCGCCGAGCCCAGCATCAGCCCTAGCGCCAACACGAAGCGGAGCAGCGCGGCCATCACGTTCATCCAGCCTTTTGCAGCATGACGACCACCCATGGGTTGATCGGCGAGCCGCGCAGCGAGGCCAAGCCCGGCCGCGACACCAGCCAGAAGACGAAGCGCACCGGCGCACCGAAGAGCTTGCCCTTGAGCGAATGCTGGCTGCGGATGAAGCCCCAGTAGTTCTCGACGGGCAGCGCCGTCGCACCACCCGTGCCGGCCTGGCGGAACAGGCGCTCGTAGTCGCCCACCGACAGCAGGAATCGTGAGCCCGGCGGGTTGAAGCGCGGCCTGTAGCTGCCCGGCGTGCGGCCATGGAAGATGTCGAACAGGAACCAGCGGTTGGGGCTGCTGACGATGACGTAGCCGCCCGGCCGCAGCACGCGCACCATCTCGCGGGCGAGCTCCAGCCGTTGATGGTCGACATCGGGCGCGGTGATGTTGCTGTCGCCCATCACGCCGACGTGCGGGAACACGCAGCCGCAGAAAGCAGCGTCGAAGCTGTTGTCGTCGAAGGGCAGGTGCTTGCCGTTGGCCAGCACCAGGCGGTCGGCATTGCTGCGGCGCGGCCAGACGCTGGTGCGGTTGCCGCAGTCGATGCCGACGCTGTCATAGCCATCGGTGCGCAGCAGGTCCACGTCCACGCCGGTGCCGCAGCCCACCGACAGCAGGCGCGGTTCGCGCTTCTGCTTGGCGAACAGGCGCCGGAACAGCGGCTGCCAGTAGCCGCGCGTGAGGTCCTCGTTGGAACGCTCCTCGTAGCGCAGCAGCGTTTCGTCGCTGGCGTCGTCGAAGCGCTCGCCAATGATGAGGTCGGGGTAGCCGCCGGTCATCGGATAGCGGCGCGCGCAGGCCTGGCAGGCATAGCCCAACTGGCTGGCCGAGAGCGCGGGCCGCCGGCAGCCCGGGCAGACCAGGCCGAGCAGGTTGCGCCGGGCTTCAAGTGATGAGATGAGATTCATGGCTCACTTCCTGGGTGCGACGAACCAGTTGCCAGCCAGCAGCAGGCTGGCGCGCGTGTAGAGGCCGGCGCCCACCAGCCAGCGCAGCGGGTTCAGGCGCGACAGGCCGTAGTGCTCGCAGAAGCAGCGGAAGGCGCCCTTGTGGAAGTCGCGGATATGCCAGCGCAGCACGGGGTAGGTGCGCTTGCCGCTGCCCTTGCCCTCGTAATGAATGATCAGCGACTGCGGGTCCAACACCACGCTGCGGCCGGCGGCGCGCATGCGGTCGCAGAACACCGCCTCGTGCCAGTAGTAGTAGTCCTCGGCAAAGCCTTTGATGGCCCAGAAGTCCTTCTGGCTGACGAGCAGCGCGGCGGCGCTGACCCAGTCGGCCTCGAAGGGCTCGCCGCGCGCGACCTCGGCCTTGCAGAGGTAGTCGGCCAGCGGTGCGGCGTCGGGCAGCCAGCGCGCCAGCCAGGAGCGTCGGCCCAGGAAGGCCGACCAGACCGACGGGAAACGCCGGCCCGACCATTGATCGCTGCGGTCGAGGTTGAGCAGCCGGCTTCCCACCACGCCCACTGCGGGCATGGCCTGCAAGGTGCGCATGGCCCGGGCGATGGCGTCGTCCAGCACGATGGTGTCGTCGTTGAGGAAGAACAGGTAGTTGCCGCGTGCGATGCGCGAGCCCTGGTTGGCCGCCGGGCAGTAGCCGCGGTTGTCCGGGTTGGTCAGCAAGGCCACGTCGGGGTAGAGCGTGCTGACCTGCGCGACCGAGTCGTCCTTGGAGCCGTTGTCGACGTAGATGATCTCGAAGGTGCAGCCGGGCCACTTCGCGGCGCGCAGCGAGGCGATGCATTCAACGATGTACTTGCAGGCGTTCAGGCCCACCAGCACGACGGAGATGTCGACGGGCGTGGTGTCCCCGGGCGCGATGGGCGGGGTGTCTGACGACTTATCGAACCAGGGCGTGGGTGTGGACATGGGCGGTGGCCTCGGGCGGATGTGGAAGCGGTGCGGCGTCTGCCATGGCTCGGTACTGTGCAAAAGCCAGGCCAGCCAGCAGCCACCAGCCCTTGAGCGGGAAATGAAAGACGTCGACCTGCAGGCCGAAGACCAGCGTGGCCAGCATGGACACCTGGATGGCCACGAAGAAGTCGGCATGCAGCTCGCGCGGCGGCAGGCGGTGCGGCGCCATGCGCTGGGCGCGCCGGGCCGCGGCGTACATCAGCGCCACGAAGCCGAAGAACACCAGCCAGCCGAAGACGCCGACTTCCATGGCCGTGTAGAGGAACTCGTTGTGCACCGTCGTTTCCTCGGCGCTGATGAAGTTGATGCGCTTGGGCACTTCCAGCTGGTTGCCCACGCCGATGCCGGTGAGCCAGTGGTCGTTGATGATGCTCAGCCCGGCCTCCCAGTACTCGAAGCGTGCCCGCAGCGTGGCGGACTTGGACTCGCTGTACTGGGAGGTGTCGAGCACGCGCGACCAGATCGCGCTGGGCACCAGCGGCAGCATCGCCAGCACGGCGAACACCGCCACGGCCACGCCGCCGGCACTGACGCGGTACAGCCCGCGCAGGCCGCATACGCCGAGGGTGAGGGCGGCGACGAGCATGACGGCGCGCGTGTTGGTGAGCAGCACGTTGTAGAGCGTGACCGCGATGGCGACCAGGATCAGCCACTTCCACGCCCGCGAGGCCATGTGCTTGAGGAAGTACAGGTAGAGCGGCAGCGACGTGATGAGGTTCATGCCGTAGACGGCTGAATGCGAGGTCGGCCCGGTGGCACGCGCGACCGTGTCGAGGGCCTCCCATTCGGAGGTGTCCTTCAGCACGGTGGAGAAGCGCGAGTCGGTGTCGCCCAGGCCCGCTTCGGTCACGCCGGGCCCGAAGTGCCAGGTGAGGATGGTGTAGATGCCGGCCGCGGCCGTGGAGAACAGCCAGACGGCAACCGCGTTGCGCGCCAGCTTGTGCGAGCGCCCCAGGTTGACGGCGAGGAAGAGGAAGAGCAGGTTGCCCAGAATGGCGCCGCAATGCCGCACCGTGCCCAGCGTGTGGGTGGTGTGGAAGACGCCGGTGATGGCGATGCCGAAGTACAGCGAGTAGACCCAGAAGGCGCTGCCGAAATACAGGCGCTGTCGGCGCAGCAGGGCCGTCAGCAGCAGGCTGCCCAGCGTGATGGTGCCGACGATGCGCATCAGCGAGATCGTGTACATGGCGCTGTCGTCGGTGAGCCGCCCGAGGCGCTCGACGGGGACGATCAGCGCGGTCAGAAGGAAGGACAGCGTCGGCGACAGCATCAGCACCACCAGCACGGTCAGCGCCACCGGCATCGCCAGCACCACCCACGGCGACGACACCGCGCCGCTGCCCAGCGTCAGCAACGTGCCGCCGCCGACGCTGCCGCCCACCACCGCCAGCACCTTGTGCCAGGCAGCAGCTGCGCGATGGGGTGCCGATGCGAAGCTCATGGCCGCGTGTCGTAGAACCAGATGCCGCCGCCCTCGAGGCCGACGTAGAGCGTGTCGGCCAGCACGGTGTCGAAATGCAGCGCGGTGGCGTTCTTGTTGAACAGGCCCTGGTTCATCGCCGTCCAGCTGCCGCCGTAGTCGCGGCTGACGAAGACGCCGGCGCGCGTGCCGGCATAGACCTCGCCGCTGCGCGTCGGGTGGCGCGCCAGGCACAGCACCTCCAGGCTGCCCGTCGTGTGCAGGCCGTTGTTGGCCAGCTCCCAGTGGCCGCCGCCGTCGCGGCTGAGCAGCACGCCCTGGCCGCCGCTGGCGAGGTAGAGGGTCTGTGCGTCGGTTGCGTCGGTGGCGATGTCCAGCACCACCTGCGGCTGGCTCTCGGGCGACTGCACCTGGCCGAAGGTTGCGCCGCCGTCGCTGCTCCACGCCAGGCCCGTGCCGGCCGTGCCGAGGTAGAGCCGGCTGCCGGCGCCGCTGCTGCCGCCCATGGCCGTCATCGTGGCGCTGGTGCCATCGGTTGCAGACAGCCGCCAGTTGGCGCCGCCGTCGCTGCTGCCGTACAGCCCTCCACCGGCCGACGCGGCGAAGACCTTGCCGCTGACGAGCGGGTCGGCCCACAGCAGCGAGATCGCACCCGCCCCTGCGCCCGTGGCCGCCACCCAGGTGTTGCCACCTGCGGGCAGCCGGTAGACGCCCTGGGTGGTGGCCGCGAAGAGCACGCCGTCGGGGCCCATCGCCAGCAGGTTGACGCCACCGGCCGGCAGGCCGCTGCCGGCGACGACCCATTGCTGGCCGGCGTTGTCGGAGCGATAGACCGTGCCGTCACCCACCGCCGCCCAGACCTGCCAGGCCTTCGTCGGGCTGGGCAGCACGGCGCGCACCACGTTGCCGACCAGGCCCTGGTTGATGGCGATCCAGTTCGCGCCCTTGTCCAGGCTCAGCCAGACGCCGTTGCCGTTGGTGGCCGCGTACAGCAGGCCGGAACGCGGGTCGCAGCCGAGCGACAGCACCTGCGCGTTGCCGAGGCCCGCGCTGCCCGGGTTGGTCCACGCGCCGGGCGTCGCAAAGCTGCTGCGCCAGACACCGGCGCGCTCCGGTGCCGTCCAGACGCTGCCGTCGGGGCAGGCCGCCATGGCCTGCAATTCCAGGGCGGGCAGGCCCGCGCCGACGCTGCGCGAACTCAGCCCGCTGGTTTCGCCCAGCCAGGCCTGGCCAGCGACGCTGCCGACCATGACGCGGTGCGCGTCGGCCGGGTCGTTGGCCATGGACATCACGTACATCGCGCCCTGGCCCAGCGTGGCCCAGCTGGTGCCGCCGTCCAGGCTTTCGACGACGCCCGACGATGTGCCGACCAGCACGCGCTGCGCCGACGGGCTGCGCACGCGGAACACGTTGCGGGCGATCTGCGCAACGGGCGCCCAGCTCGTGGCACCGTCGCCGCTGCGGAACACCGAGCCGTCCAGCGTGCCGGCATACAGCGTTGACGCATTGCCCGGGTCGGCGGCGATGGAGCGCACGAACAGGCTCATGCCGCGGCTGCTGCCGGCCCAGGTGGCGCCGTAGTCGCCGCTGCCCTGCACGCCGCTGTTCAGGGTGCCGGTGAACAGCCTGCCCGGCTGCGTCGGATGGGTCACCAGCGTCAGCGCGTTGGCGGCCGGGACGGCGCTGGACTTGAGCATCCAGCTGCTGCCGCTGTCCCGGCTTTCATACAGCCCCGCGCCGTAGACGAGGGCATGGACCCGGCTGCTGTCCACCGGGTCGCTGGTGATGGCGGTCACGGGGCCCGCAGGCAGGCCGGTCGTCTGAGCCGTCCAGGCCTGGCCGCCGTTGGTGCTGCGGAACACGCGCCCCTGGCCGCCGGCCCACAGCTGCTGCGGGTTGCGCGGGTCTATCCACAGGGCGCTCAAGGTCGGCTGGGTGATGCCGGTGTTGGCCGGCGCCCAGCTCAGGCCGCGGGATTCGCTCTTGCAGATGCCGCCGCCGCGCGTGGCCAGGTAGAGCACCCAGGGCCGCGTCGCGTCCACCTGCAAGGCCACGGCCGGGGCGCCGCAGGTGCTGGCGGTGGGGAACCAGCTGACGCCGTCGTCCATCGTCGAGTAGAGCTTGCCGCTGGCCGTGACGGCGTAGACCGCCGCCCACGGCGCATGCACCAGCTGCACGATGTCCTCGTCGGGCAGGCCGCTGCCGGAGTAGCCGAAGTGCTGGCCGCTGTCGATGCTGCGGTAGACCCGCCCGTTGCTGGCGCCCAGCCAGACGATGGGCGCGCGCACCGGGTCCGCCGCCACCGACAGCACATAGGACACCTCGGTCAGCCGGATGGGTGACCAGGTCGCGCCGTCGTCCGTGCTGCGGTAGGCGCCGGCGCCGCTGGCGGCGAGCAGCGTGGGCGTGCTGGTGGCGCTGGTGTAGCTGAGGCCGGACACGCGGCTGGGCACGATGCCGGTGCTGGCGTCCGCCCAGGTGACACCGGCGTCGAGGCTGCGCGAGATGCCGCTGGCTTCGGTGCCCGCATAGACGTTGCTGCCGGTGAACTGGAGGTCGAACACGCCCTGGTTCAGCTTCAGCGCCGTCTTCCAGGGCTGGCCGATGTCCAGCGATGTAACGCCCGCCTCGGTGCCCGCCAGCATGCGCCAGCTGCTGCCCGAGCGCCCGGTGGCGATGCTGGCGACGAAGGCGGTCTGGATGCCCCGGTCGGCCCGCACCCAGGTCGTGCCGAAGTCCGTCGTCGCGCGCATCGCGCCGATCTGCGCGGCCACGTGGACGATCAGGCCCTTCTCGTCGGAAGCGATGAAGCGCGAGCCCTCGATGTTCCACAGGAACCACTTGGGCGTGGTCGCCCAGTTGGAGATCACGTAGGTGCCGACCGCCGTCGCGACGAACAGCACATTGGGCGCAGTCGGGTGGGGCAGCAGATGCACCACCGTCACATCCTTGGGCAGATCGAACGTCAGGTTGACCCACACAGTGCCGCCGGCCGGCAGCTGGAAGACGCCGCTGTCGGTGGCTGCATAGAGGTGGCCCTGGGCGTCGAAGTTCAGCGCGTTGACGGTGTTGAACGTGCGGCCGCCCGAGAAGGCCGCCCAGGTGTTGCCGCGGTCCAGTGACTTGAACACGCCACGCCCCACGCTGCCGAGGTAGACGGTGGACGGGCTCTTCGGGTCGTGCGCGATGGCGCGGGTGATGACGCCGGCCAGCGACGGCACGGCCGTCCAGCTGCCTGCCGCGTCGTCGCTCAGGTAGAGCCCGCTGGCCGTGGCAGCCAGCACGCGGGACGATGTCGTCGGGTCGATGGCCAGCGCCTGCACGTTGCCGTCGGCCAGGCCCACGGAGCGATGCGCCCAGGTCAGGCCGGCATCGTCGGAACGCCAGACGCCGTCGCGGAACATGCCGGCGTAGACGCGGCCGGGCTGGCGCGCGTCGAACTGCAGCGCAAACACGGCGGATGCCGTGAACCCGCCGTCGATGGGCGCCCAGGTGTAGCCCCAGTTGCTGCTGCGGTAGAGCCCGCCGAAATAGGTGCCCGCGAGCATCACCGCGCCATTGCCCGGCTGGTGGGCGGCGGTCAGCACGGTGGCGCTGTCCGGCCCCATCGGCGACCACGTAGCCGCCTGCGCCCGCGTCGTGCGCAGGCCGAGCAGGCTGACCAGTGCGATGACCAGCAGCCAGAGCGGCATCAGCCGTGATCGTTGATGACTCATGGCGGCCCCCGAAAGGTTCTCAACAGGCCCAGGAAGAGCGCGCGGTCGGCGGCCGACAGGTCGCGCTCATCGCGGATGGTCTGGTTCAGGTACTCCAGCAGCAGCGCAATGCCGAAGCCCGCCAGCAGCCCGAAGGGGAATGCCAGGCCGATGATCAGCATCTTGCGCGGCGCGACGGGCTCGATGGGCTTGTCGGCCTTGGCCAGCACGGCAATGTTGGAGACGCGGCGCAGGTCCAGAGCCTCGGAGATGCGCGCCTCCTCGCGACGCTTGGCATAGCTCAGGTAGTTCTGCTGGACGAGGCCGCGGTCACGCTCGATGACCTCCAGCCCGACCTCGCCCGCGTTGAGCGCCAGCAGGCGCTGCTCGATGGCGCCGGACACCGCCCGGTGCTCGGACAGCTCGGCCTGCACTGCCTGGCGCAGCGTGGACTCGATCTGCGCGATCTCCCTGTCGACCCGCTCGACGGGCTCAGCGCCTTCGGTGAACTTCTGCAACAGGTCGGTGCGGCGCAGGCGCAGCTCGGTGACCTTGCTGCGCAGCTGCTCCACATTGGGGAAGGAGCTGAGCGCGGCCGATGCCGCCAGGGCCGGCGGCAGCGCCACGCTGGCGGCCAGGCTGCGCGCGGGCGCCAGCAGGCGCAGCTCGCGTTCGTCGTTGGCGATCTGCGCGTAGAGGTTTTGCAGGCGGCTCAGCAGCAGGCCGCGCTCCTCGTTGATGCCCGAGATCTTGCCCTGGTCACGCAGGCGCTGCTTGCCGGCATCGAGCGAACCCAGTTGCTGCCTCAGCGTGCCCAGCTGCTCGTCGAAGAAGTCGCTGATGCCGCGGTCCCGCCGCACCTCCACGCGCCGCTCCAGGTAGAGCTGCAGCAGCGTGTCGACCACCTGCATGGCCAGCAGGTCCGACGGCAGGCGCACCGACACGGAGATGACGTCGGAATCCTTCTCGCGCTCGACAGCCAGGGTCTTCTGCACCAGCAGGATGGCTTCTTCCCGTTCGGTCAGCCTCTGCCGCAGGTTGAGCAGGATCAGCCCCTCGCGGAACTGCTGCTTCACGGCGCGCACCATGCCGCGCAGCTGCGCCTTCACTCGCTGGAACCAGGTGACCGGCGCAGCGGGCTCCAGCTTGAAGGCCTGCAGGCCGAGCTGGTCGACGGTGGCCTCGATCAGCGGCCGCGAGCCGATCAGCTGGATCTCGGAGTTGATCTCCTCCTTGCGCACGCCCGTCGACAGCAGGCCGCCCTTCTCGACCGTGACGGGCAGCTCGACGTTCTCGCGCCCGAGCTTGACCAGCAGGCGGGCGGAGGAGACGTACTCGTTGCTGATGAACTGCAGGGAGGCATAGGCCACCAGCACCGTGCCCACCGCCACGGCCAGGATCAGCCAGATGTGATAGCGCAGGGCCCGGCCCAGATCGCTCAGCAGGTTGGCGCCGATCAGGCTCGGCATGTCGACGGGGGTGCTTGGGGTCATTGCATCGAGAGGGTGGCACGCGGCCCCGGCTGCGCCCACACCCAGGCACAGGCTTGCAAGGCAGTCGATTTGATGATGCGGCTGACGGCGCTGACCCAGGCCGCACCAACGGCGCCGAAGTGCTGGATGGCCCAGTAGTAGGCAAGCACCAGCAGGGGCAGGCTGACGAGGTCGTAGCTCAGGATGAAGCCCGGCCGCGAGAACATCACGAAGGGCACGGTGACTGGCAGCGCCACCATGCCGGCCAGCGCGCCCAGCAGCAGCGGCCACAGGATGTCGGTCGAGCGCACGAAGGCGGCGGGCATCCAGGCCGGTAGCCATTGCAGCAGCAGCCAGGTCAGCAAGGCCGCCACGACCGCAAGGCTGGCGATGCTGCCCTGCACGCGGCGCATCAAGGGGCGCAGGCTGCCGTCGGCATGCGAGGGCAGCACCCGCCCGCTGAACACCACCGCCACCCACATGCCAAACAGCTCGGGCACGAAGGCGAACACCTGGGCGGCGGCGAACAGGCCGACCTGCTCGATGCCGGACCACCGCGTCAGCGCCAGCAGGTCCAGCCGCACATAGATGGCGGACAGCGCAAAAGTAGCCAGCATCCAGCGCAGCGAGACCAGCAGCTCGCGGCCGTCGGCCCAGCGCAGCGGCGCGGCCGGCCAGCCCAGGCGGGCGATGCGCAGGCCGCCCAGCACGGCCAGCGTGGTGCCCGCGACGGACGCCAGCGTCAGCGCCAGCGCGCTGGGTTGCCACCACTGCAGCACCGCCAGGATGCCGACGACGCGCAGCGTCTGCGCCCACAGCTCCAGCCCGGCATAGGCCTCGAAGCGCTGCGCGAGCTGCATGTTGAGGGCCACCGAGCGCATGGCCAGCACGCCGACGGCCACGATGAGGGCGAGGGCCAGCAGGAGCGGGTCCTCGCGGTGGAACAGCGCGGTCGACAGCGGCGCCAGCCAGGGGCTGAGCGCCAGGAGCAGCAGCAGGCCGAAGCCGATCTTGATGAGCGCCGCCCATTGCTCGATGGCGGCTGAGCGCCGGCTGTCCTGCAAACGGTGCACGGAGGCCAGCTTGACCGCGCTCATGTCGACGGCCGAGCCGATGACGCCGTCGGCCAGTGTGCAAATCAGCAGACACAGCGCATAGACACCAAACTCGGCAGCTGTCATCCTCGTCAGCAGCACGCCGTTGAGCACAATCGTCAGCAGGCCGCCCAGGCCCTTGGGCAGGCTGACGCACACCGCCTGGTAGAGGCTTCGCTTCAACGCCCACCCCCGCAACTGCCGCCGCCGCCGGGCGCGTGGCTGGAGACCCAGCGATGAGTCATGTTTCGAAGTTCGCGCTGCTGCTGGCGCTGCTGGCGGCGGCCTTCGTCAGCCAGGCGCGGCCGCTGTTCGGTTTCACGCCGTTCCCCTACGACGCCACGGCGCAGGCGCTGGGCCGGGTGGCCGAGCTGCTGCAGGACAACGCCACGGTGCATGCGCTGCACTTCGACGACGGCCTGCCCTGGGAGGAGGTGATGGACGGCAAGCCGCTGCCGAAGAAGGTCCAGAACGACTGGGACGACGCGCTGCGCGCCGTGCCGCGTGGCCGCCCCGTCTACCTGGGCCTGACGCCGCTGGCCAAGGACCGCAAGAGCCTGGCGCCGGGCCGCACCGACAAGGACGTGCCGCTGCCCTGGAGCTTGAAATTCGCGTCCCTGGACGACGACAAGGTCAAGGCGGCCTACCTGGAATACGCCCGCCGCGCGGTGCGGCAGTTCAAGCCGGCCTATCTGAACCTGGGCATCGAGGCGGGCGAGCTGGCCAACCGCGAGCCCAAGCGCTGGCCGCAGTTCGAGGCGCTGTATCGGCATGTGGCCACGGCGCTGAAGCGCGAATTCCCGCAGATGCAGATTGGCATCTCGTTCGGCCTGCAGTCCCTGCGCAAGCCCGAGGTGGCGCAGCGCGTCAAGGCGCTGGTGGACGCCAGCGACTACATCGGCCTGAGCTTCTACCCGCACGCCTCGCCCTTCGGCGAACGTTTCGGCGAGCCGGCGCTGGGCGATGGCGAGGAGGCCTGGCGCGAGCCGCTGAACTGGCTGCGCAGCTACACCAGCAAGCCCATCGCGATCTGCGAGACCGGCTACCTGACGCGCACCATCAACATGCCCAAGAACAAGCTGACTATGAAGGGCGACCCGGGCCTGCAGGCCCGCTACGTCAAGGAGCTCGCGCAGTTTGCGGAGCGCGACCAATACCTGTTCGTGGTCTGGTTCCTGGCCGTCGACTACGACCGCCTCTACGAGCGCATGGGCGGCGACAAGCCCGACAACGAGGTCAACCTGATGTGGCGAAACATCGGCCTGTGGGACGGCGACGTGAAGCCCAAGCCGGCGCTGGAGGAATGGAAGCGAGCGCTTGGCGGCCGGGTGGAGAGCGCCCCCGTGGCCTCGGCCGCGCCGGCTCTGCCGGCCCGCGTTCCCGCCACCAAGGCGGCTTTCGACGTGGGCTTCAGCAGCGAGCAGCAGCTGTTCCAGGCCGGCGGCGGCAGCCGCATGGAACTCAAGCCCGATGGCGTGGCGCAATGGAGCTTCGAGAACCGGCACCGCGACTTCGTCTGGGCCTTGCGCGAGCTGGGCACCACGTTGCCGGCGACCACCGCGCGAATGACGCTGCGGCTGCGCAGCAACCGCCCCGGCGCGATCTTCGTGCAGCTGGAGGAGAAGGGCGGCGAGACCTTCTTCGCCATGGTCGAGCCGGGCAGCGACTGGGCCGATCTGAGCATCGACCTGGCCAGCTTCAAGCCCGACCCCGCCAAGCGCCGCGATGGCGTGCTGCAGGTCGATCAGATCAGCAAGCTGCTGATCGCCGACCAGGGCGGCCGCGACCGCCCCGAAGGCCGGCGCGAGGTGTGGCTCTCGCGCTGGCGCTTCGAGTGAGGGCGCTGCCCTAAGCATGGGCGGCCTCGCGGTAGACCGCCAGCGTCTGCCGGGCGGTTTCGTCCCAGCTGAAGCGGCGTGCGTTGACCAGGCCGCGCTCGCGCAGGTGGGCCGCCAGCGCGGGGGACTTCCACAGCTTGAGCATCGCCTCGGCGATGTCCTCGGGCCGGTAGGGGTCGACCAGCAGGGCGGCATTGCCCGCCACTTCGGGCAGTGAGGACAGGTTGGATGTGATGACGGGCGTGCCGCAGGACATGGCCTCGATCACCGGGATGCCGAAGCCCTCCCACAGCGTCGTGAAGACGAAGGCCTGCGCGCCGGCGTAGAGCAGCGGCAGATCCTCGTCGGGCACATAGCCGATCTCGACCACGTCGTCTTTCAGGCCCAGGCGGTGGATGGCCTCGTCCAGCCCCTCGCTCAAGGGCGTGCGCCGGCCGGCGAGTACCAGCTGCACCGGCTCGCCGGCCTCGCGCCTGAAGCGCGCAAAGGCGTCCAGCATGCGCACGATATTCTTGCGCGCCTCCAGCTTGCCGACGAACAGCAGATAGGGCTTGTCCAGGCCGTGGCGCTCGGCCATCAGCCGGCGCGCGGCGGACGGGTCGGTCGGCACGTACTGGTCGCCCACGCCGTTGTAGACGACGTGCATGCGCGAGCGGTCCAGCTTGAAGAGGTCGGCCGTCATGTCCAGCGTGCATTGGGACACGCAGACGATGCGGCGCGCCGAGCGCAGCCCGCGCTTGATCAGCGTGTTCAGGCGCAGCAGGATGGGCGGCGAATAGAACTCCGGGTGGTTGAAGGTGCTGAAGCAGTGGTGGGTGAAGACATAGGGCCGTGTCGAGAACGGCGGCGGCGTGAAGGGCGCGTGCAGCAGGTCGATGCCGTCGCGCAGCAGCGCCAGCGGCAGGCCGACCGCCGTGCTCAGCACCCGGTGGCCGGAGTTCAGCACCTGGTGGCGCATGCGCTCGGTGGCCGGCGGCAGCAGCGCCGGCGCGGTGGGGTCGAGGCTGTAGGTCCGGTAGCGCGTGTCCGGGTCGACGCGGGCCAGCGAATGCACCAGGCAGCGCTCATAGGTCTCGGGTCCGCCGGCCTGCCGGCCGGTCATCACCAGGAAGATGCCGACGTTCATGGCGCGGGGCCGCTGAGTTCGTCGTACGTGGCCTCCACGTGGGCCACGGCGGTGCGCAGCGAATAATCGTTCTCGATGAAGTGCCGCCCGCGCGCGCCCAGGGCCTGGCGCCGCTCGGGGTCGTCGACCAGGCTGAGCACGGCGGCGGCAAAGCGCTCGACGTCCAGCCCGGGCACCAGCACGCCGTTGCGGCCGCCGGCCAGGATCTCCGGCAGGCCGCCGACGTCAGACGCCACGATGGGCAAGCCGGCGGCCAGGCCTTCGCAGATGGCCAGCGGCACGCCTTCGATGTGGGCCGGATGCACCTGGATGTCAGCCAGGGCCAGCAGCGGCGGCAGATCGGGCACGAAGCCGAGGAAGCGTACGCTGCCGCCCAGTTGCAGGCGCTGGGCCGCCGCGCGGATCTCGGCCTCCAGCGGCCCCACGCCGGCCAGCCACAGCAGCAGCCCGGGCCGCTGCTGCAGCAGCCGGGCAAAGCACTCCAGCAGGAAGACCTGGGCCTTCTCGGGGTAGAAGCGGGCCACGTTGATGAGCACCGTCTGGCCCTCGGCCGCCCCCAGCTCAGCGCGGCGCTGCATGCGGGTCGCGGCGTCCAGCTCCGCGCGGTGGGTCTCGAAGCCGCAGATCAGTGTGCGCACCTCGGCCTCGCCAAAGCCGCGCTTGAGCGTCTCGAGCCGCGTGTTCTCGCAATGGGCCGTGACGCAGTCGAAGTGCCGCATGGCCCAGACGTCCACGGACTGGATCAGGTTGCGCTTCCAGTGGTCGTAGTCGAACCACACGTAGGCCGTCGTGATGGTGCGGAAGGCCCGGCCCGACAGCCAAGAACCTGCCAGCGTGACGACGTCGGCATAGCAGTTGTGGGCGTGCACGATGCTGATGTCTCGTTTCGCCGCGAGGGCCGCCAACCCGCGCGCCGCACGCAGCACCGGCTTGCCGCGGTGCCAGGGCAGGCGGGCGACCGGGATGCCCAGGCGCTCGGCGGCGTCGACGAAAGGCTGCTCGGTGCCGCCCGGGTTGGCGAAGCAGGCCAGGTGCACGTCGAAGCGTTCGCGGTCCAGCGCCCGTATCCAGTTCAGCACCGCCGTCTCCACGCCGCCGTAGGCCATGGTGTGGATCAGGTGCAGCACGCCGATGCGGCGGACGCTCGGTCTGGCGACGGTTGGTTGGCGGGCCGGCAGGGCGAGTGCTGTCGTCATGATCAGGCCGCTTTACGTTCGCGCCGCGTGGCAGGCCGGGCGATGACGATGCCGGAGCGGCTCACCCTCAGCCCGTCCAGCATGCGCTGCATGTCGTTGAGTTCGGGCCGCTGCGAGAGGCCGGCGTGCAGCACGATGAGCACACCGTCACAACGCGAGGCCGTGACGGCGGCCTCTGGCTGGGTAGTGATGTGGCCCAGGTTCACCAGCACGAAGCGGTAGTTCTGCCGGTAGTCTTCAATCACGGCGGCGGCGGCCGGCGACATGCAGGAGGCCACAAGGTCTGGCAACGGCCCGCCGGCGGGCACGGCGCCCAGGGCGGGCACGCGCGTGACCAGCGGCAGCGGGCGCGCGCCCGTGGCGGCAATGTGCTCGGCCAGGCCGGGCGTCAGCTGCGTGCCCAGCAACTGGTGCAGGGAGGGTGCGCGCACATTGGCGTCGACCACCAGCACCTGGCCCTGGCCCATCACCGCCAGTGCCACGGCCAGTTCGACGGTGGTGCGCGACACGTCCTCGGGCAGGGTGCCGGTGACGCCAATCACATTGCCGGCGGCGGCATGCAGCACCTTGAGGCGCGCCGCCAGCCGGATGCCGTCCTCGGACAGTGGCATGTCTCCGCCGGCCAGTTGGCGCAGCACCGCCGTGATCTGCTCCGGCGTGAGCAGGCCGCGCTCGCGCAACAAGCTGCCGATCGGGCTGGACACCCCGGCCTCGCGGCGGCGGGCCTGGTCTTGCAGGACGTCCTGCACCTGGCCTTCACTCAGATATCCCAGCCTTACAGCGGTATCGCCAAATTGCGGCGGTGCTTGTTCTTTTGTCATGAGCCCCACATTACGCGCAATGCCAGCCCGGCAAAAGGTGCCGGGACGAAGCCAACTCAGGACTTCTTGCGCTCGATTCGGATCGGCTCACCCTGGCGCTGCGGCAAGGGCGCGCGCTGCTTGCTGGGGTGATAGGCAAAGATGTCGCAGGTGTCGCAGACCGTGGGCCGCCGTTTCTCCACGACTTCCGCCGAGAACAGCGAACGAGCGCTGACGAACTTGTCGTTGTTGAAGATGGCCTTGACGTCGATGGGCCCTTCGTCGAGCTGCGCGAAGTCCCGGTTCTTGCGGTAGACCACGCAGCAGGGCGAGACACCGCCGTCCGGGTTCACCACCATCGACCGGTACAGGTAGAAGCAGGGCGCGGGCTTGTTGGCCTGGCCGTACTGCTGTTCGGTGTGGTCGCTTTCAACGCGGCCCTTCACGCTTTGCGGATACCACTGGTCGGCCACTTCCTTGCGCTCGCGGAACTCGAACGGCATGCCCACCGGGATGAAGCGGATCAAATCGACGCCGAGCTTCTTGGCCATGGCCTCGGCCTGGGGGATCTCGTGCTCGTTGGTCTTCATGACGATGTACTGCCACTCGACCACAGGCGTCTTCTTGCCCCGCGCATTGCGGCGCCGGATCAACTCGGCCATGTTGTCAACGACGCGTTCGAAGTCGCCGCGGATGCGGTACTTCAAATACGTTTCAGAGCTTGCGCCGTCGAGCGAGACAACGAGGTACTCCAGCCCGCTGTCGATCAGCTTGTCCAGGTCGTCGCTGGTGGCGATCACCAGGTTGGAGCTCAGGTTGGTGCCGACATCGGAGCGTTGCGCATGGTCGATCATGCGGAACACCTCCTTGTTGATCATCGACTCGCCCCAGTTGTGGAGATAGGTCTCGAACAGGTAGGGGCGGTGCGGCTCGAAGTAGTGCTTGAAATGCTCGAACGACATCATCGACTGCTCACGGCCCAGGTCGTTGAGCCCCGTGGGGCACAGGGGGCAGCGCAGGTTGCAGAAGTTGCATGGGTCGATGATGAGCAGGTAGGGGTGGCTGTCGACCCTTACCTTGCGGCGCATCCGTTCGTACTCGACCTTGGCGAGGTTGGCCCATTTGCGCGGCGTGCCGTGTTGCACCACCGAATTCAGGTGCCGCGCGTTGCGGGTGTATTGGGGGACCTTCTTCAGCAGGCGCTCGGCAATGGCGAATGTCATGTGTTCTCTCGCTGGGCGACAAGCATTGCGGGTTGAGCCGCGGGTTGTGAAAGGCCGGCCGTGCGCAACAGGCCTTCCTCGAAGCTGACGCTGGGCGACCAGTTGAGCAACGCCTTAGCCTCGCTGTTGTCGCACCAGCTGCGCATGGTTTCGGTCGGCCGCACCGAGCTGGGCCGCACCATCACCTTCTGGCGGCCGCCCAGCAGGCGCACCGTCAGGTGGGTGATCTCGGCCACGCTCATCTCGCGATTGCCGCCTATCGGCAGATTCATGCCGTTGATGTGGCGCACATGCGAGGCCGCGGCAATGAAGGCGTCAATCACATCGTCGATGAACAGCGGGTCGCGGGTTTGCGCGCCACCGTCCAGGGCGATTTCTTCCCGGCCCGAATTGACGGCATTGATCAGGTAGGTGAACAGGTTGAAGCCCTGACCCGGCCCGTACACCAGCGTCGGACGCAGGCCGGCCGCCTGCAGGCCGTGCACCCGGCGATAGACATCGATCAGCCGCCAGCCCGTTTCCTTGGACACGGCGTAGCTCGACAAGGACTCCAGGGCCTGATCGGAGCGGTAGGGCACGGCGCCATTGCCATAGACCTTGGCCGAGTCGCCATAGATCAAGGACACCGCCGGCAGGGTCAGCAAAGCATCCAGCAGATGGGACAGGCCGACGATGTTGTGCTGGATGACGGACTGCGTGTGCTCGCAGTCCTCGGCGCCGTCGGGGTGCGCCGCGAGATGGAACACCAACTGCGGCTGCGCCTCCTTCACGACGGCGCGGATCTGCTCCACGGACCGCAGGTCGCAAGGCACATAGCGGTAGGCGTTGGCGTCTGCGTCCAGCCGCCCCGGGCGGCGCGCTACGGCGGTGATTTCGGCGCCCAGCGTGGTGAGCCGGCGCACCAGGGCGGCACCGATGAAGCCGCCCGCACCGGTGATCAATACGCGTAACGGCGCCCCGGTGGGAGATTCGAGCGGGAGCATCAGAAAGCTCCGTCCTGGACCAGCACCTTGCGCAGCGTGGTCAGCAGGATCTGCATGTCATAGAGAAATGACTGCTTGCGGACGTAGTCCAGATCGAAGCCCACCGTGTCGAAGAAGGTCAGGCGGCCACGCCCTGAAATCTGCGCCGGGCCCGTGACCCCCGGCCGCACGCTGAACTTCAGCAACATGTCGCCCTTGTAGTAGGGCAGCATTTCGGGGATCTCCGGTCGCGGCCCCACCAGCGCCATGTCGCCGGTCAGCACGTTCCAGAAGTTGGGCAGCTCATCCAGGCTGGTGCGCCGCAGCCAGGTGCCCTGACGGGTGACGCGCGGGTCTTCGTCAACCTTGAAACGCAGGTCGCTGAGCTCCTCCGGCGAGTACTGGTAGGCATACAACTCGGGGAAGCGCTGCCGGGCGTCGACATAGAGCGTGCGGAACTTCAGGAAGGTGAAGGTCTTGCCGTCCTTGCCGAGGCGCTTCTGGAAGAACAGGGCGGGGCCTGGGCTGTCCAGCCGAATGATGATGGCAATGAGCAGGATGACTGGCGACGCAATGACCAGCACCGCCAGCGCGAACATGACTTCGAAGCACCGCTTCAGCCATCGAGAAGCGCCGCGTGTTGCTGGCGCATGCGCCGGCGACATTCGCAGTGAACCGAAGTGGTCGACTTCTGATTCCGCAGTTTGAAATTGAGCTGAATCAATCATGCGAGCATCCTGGAAAAGGCTGCGCGAGCAATTCGAATGCAACGCAGCGATTACTACGGGCTGCGAAAACATTGCCAATACAAACACCAGCACTGCTGGCAGTGGCACCGGCAAGTCGCAACAGACGACATGCAATATCCAGACCAGTCTCTCTATCGCTTTTATTCGATTTCTTCAGGCAAACGCGCGGCGAGACTGCCTGCCGGCAATGCCCTTTCCAGGGGTGGCAATGGTTGGAGTTATTCCGCCGGATTTGGGGTGCGACCGAACAAGCGCCATACGGTCGTTAGCGCCGTCAGCGGTTCAGCCTGCCAATTCCGGGAGCGCATCTAAAGCCTGTCTCTGAGAATCAATCGCCTACCTTCACCCTTTCAGTGCCTGCGCTTGGCAATAACGGTGAACATTTCGCCAATCAAGAAACGAGTGCCAGGACCGCCCATCAAGGCGCCGTGCGGCGACGCCGGGCCAGGGCCCCAATGGCCAAGCCGCCCACGAGCATCAGGGAGACGGTCGCGGGCTCAGGCACGACGGCTGCCGAGACCAGGCTGACTTTGAACAGGTTTTGCTCCTGGCTCACCACGGCGGCCGAGTACCCGCCCGCCGCGCTGAAGGTCAGTTGGCCGTTCCAGAAGCCAAGGTTGGAAAAGCTGCCCGCTGCCGCCGTCGTCGTGCCGCTGTACGTGCCTATCGTCAGCGGGTCCGCCGAGGCGATCACCGTGCGGTCGAGGTCCTTCAATACGAGTGCCGCAGCACCGTAGTCTTCATCCTTGACTGCCCAACCCGTCAGCAATGCGCTTGTGGTTGCAACGCTGCTGGGGCTGTTGGTCTCTGAAAAGACGAAGTTGCCGACGAACAGCTCCACGGGGCCATTCAATGCAAAGCCGGTATTGGCCTTGATCAGGAACTGCGGCAGGTTGAACACCGGCCCGGCGGGATTGACGCTGTTGAAGCTGCTGGGAATGGACCAGCCAAATGACTTGGATGATCCACTCTCGCCGTTGAACGTTGGAGCTCCAAACCCGGTCGAATCGTCGTAAACGACGGTGTACGAACCGTAGTCGACAGCAATGAATGCGGCAGAGGCCGAACCTGCTGCACAGCACGCCGAAACAGCAACAGCAATCGCACGAACGTTCATGAAGGCCCCCAAGAAAAAACGCTTTGTGCAACGAGACTAATGCGGCCAGATGTGACTGAGTACCCCTACAAATGAGTGCCCGGGATCGGGCGGGATGCTGACTTCATCAAGTTTGATGAAGCGTTTTTTCCGGTGCAAAGAACCTGCATCTGCACCTATGGCGTGCGCGGTGGCGGGCCGTATCGAGCTCGCGCCTTGGGGGATGCATGGCCAAGCGTGCATGCCGAATTGGTGCGTGCCTGCTGTCACGGTTCATCCCGAAACGCCAACACCCGTGGCGGAGTCCTAGTCATCCGGCTTGAACAGACCCCCGGACTTGCGGGGGGCAAGAGTCGGCGCGCGCATCGGTTTCAATAGCGATCCATGTCGATCCGCCACCTGCTCGTTCTGCTTGCCCTTGCGGGCGCGGCCGCGATCTGGTGTGCGTGGCCTGAAGACGCGCCAGTCGTTGCGCCAGCCGTTGCGCCGGTCGACGCGGTAGTGGCGCAGCCCGTCGAGCCAGTGGCCGCCAGCCAGCCCACGCCGTTGAAGGCGGACGTGTCGCCCGCGCGAGACTGCCTGCCCGCGCCGCCACTTCGCCCGCACGACCAGGCCATGGCTTTGCAGCGCGCGGTTGCCACGCTGGCCAGCGGCGCGGGCGGCGATGCCGTGCTGGCCCTGCTGATGCAGAAGCCCGCCGACGACGACGCGGCCTGGGCCGAGCAGGTGCGCCAGGCCGCCCTGCGCTCGCAGGACGCACAGGCGCTGCGCTGGGCTGCGGAAGCCTGTGCCACGTCAGCCTGCCGCCGCGAACTGCTGCAGGAGCGCCTGCGCCTGGAGCCTGACAACGCCGTGCACTGGCTGGCCTGGTTGGACGAGAACCCCGCCGCCGCAGACGAGGCCTGGCAGGGCCTCGCCGCCGCGCGCTACTGGCACGAGCAGCCCCTGACTCTCGGCGAGCGCATCGGCCGCGCCTTGCCGCCGGCGCTGCTGCCGGCCCAGCGCGAGGCGCTGTTGCAGCCGCTGCGCGACCAGCCCTGGGCCGCGCCGCCTGCGCCGTCCATCACCTTGGCCAACGCCTGCGGCCACTACGGCCCGACCCACGCCATCGGCGCGGCCTGCGCGCACGCGGCGACGCTGCTACTCACGCGCAGCGACTCAGCCGCCGCCTGGCAGCAGGGCGCCGATCTGGCCCAACAACTGGGCCGCAGCGACATCCCGCCGCCGCCGGCACCGCCTCCCGTTACCGGCTGTCGATAGGGAGGGGCTGTGCAGACCCTGCCTGCAATCAATCGGCTGAGTGAATGGCGTTTCTCGGTAGCGCGCCTGAGGGCGATGGCTTGCATCGCTTCCTAGACTGCGCTTGACCGCACCGGCAGTACAGGGCGCGGCACCGCAGCGGCGCTACACGCCGGCCTGCGGACCACAACGACTGGAGACTACCGATGAACTTCCCCCTGCGCGGGCGCCTGACGGCGCTCGGCCTGGCTGCGGCCGCCTGTACTTTTTCTTCCACGTCGGCGCTGGCCGCCTTCGGCGTCACCGACGCCAGCGGCGTGCTCACCGTCGACAGCGGTGCGGGCCTGGTGTTCAAGGTCAACAAGAGCAGTGGCGACATCACGTCCATCAAGCTCAATGCCGGCGCTGAGCTGCAGGGCCAGACCAAGTTCTCCCACATCAGCTCGGGCCTGGGCGCACCGGCCACCTACGCGCTGTCGCCCTCGGGTACGACGGCCGTCATCACCATCACGGCCTCCACGCTGAAGCACTACCTCGTCGTGCGGCGCAACGAGAACGTCATCTACATGGCCACCCACGTCACGGCCGAGCCGGCGGTGGGCGAGCTGCGCTGGATCACGCGGCTCAATGGCAGCGTGTTCACCGGCGTGCCGGCCGAGTCCAACCTGCGCAGCAACACCGGCGCCATCGAGAGCAGCGACGTGTTCGGCATGAGCGACGGCACCTCGCGCTCCAAGTACTACGGCAACCAGCGCGCCAAGGACCTCGCCGTGCGCGGGGTGACGGGCAGCGGCGTGGGCGTGTTCATGGCCTATGGCAACCGCGAGTCGGCCTCGGGCGGCCCCTTCTTCCGCGACATCCAGAACCAGAGCGGCGGCGACACTGAGGTCTACAACTACATGAACTCGGGCCACAACCAGACCGAGGCCCACCGCATGGGCCTGCACGGCCCCTATGCGCTGGTGTTCACGACGGGATCGACGCCGGCCGCGCCGGACATGAGCTGGATGTCCAGCCTGGGCCTGCAGGGCTGGGTCAGCGGTCGCGGCAAGGTGGTGCTGAACGGCCTGTCGAGCATGGACACGGCCTATACCTACACGGTGGGCTTTGCCAACGGCACGGCGCAGCATTGGGGCACGGCCTCCAGCAGCGGCGCCGTCACCGTCGCCAACATGAAGCCGGGCACCTACACGATGACCGTTTACAAGGGCGAGCTGGGCGTCTTCACCGAGCAGGTGTCGGTGGCCAGCGGTGGCACGACGACGCTGAACACGCGCGCCATCACGGCCGACCCGTCGGCGCAGAGCGTGCTCTGGCGCGTGGGCAACTGGGACGGCACGCCGCTGGAGTTCCTCAACGGCCAGACCTTCAACGTGCGACATCCGTCGGACTCGCGCAACCCGTCGTGGGGCCCGGTCACCTACGCCGTGGGCAGCGCCACGAACAAGTTCCCCGGCGCGATCTGGAAGGACGTCAACAGCGGCACCAAGATCACGTTCACGCTGACCAGCGCCCAGCTCGCCGCGCGCACGGTGCGCATCGGCATCTCGGCGGCCTACGCCAACGCAAGGCCGCAGATCACGGTGAATGGCTGGACGTCTGCTGTGCCCAGCCCGTCGACCCAGCCCGACTCGCGCTCGCTGACCATCGGCACCTACCGCGGCAACAACACGACGTTCAGCTACAGCGTGCCGGCCAGCGCCTTCGTGGCGGGCACGAACACGCTGACGATCAACGCGGCATCGGGCAGCGGCAGCACGGCGTTCCTGAGTGCGGGGTTTGCGGTGGACGCCGTGGACATGTACTGACGGCGCAGAGGGCGGGGCGCCTTGGTCGGCGTTTCGCCCGTCCTAATGGAGCCTGCTGGGTGGCTGCGAGCTGAAGATGTCGAGGTCGGATTTCGACCCAGAGCGGAAGTCGGTCCTGGTGATGTGACCGCCGGAAAGCTGCCGTTGAACGCGCGGGTCTAACCAGCAGCTTGCGGGAGGAGGCAGACGGGCGGCCGAACGTCGCAAGGAACCGCTGGGGACCGCCCTCCGCGCTCCCGCCACCTAGGCTATTCGTCGAAGACAAAGGTTTCCGACCGGCATAGCGGGAAGACCGAGGGCGCACACACGCGAACGATGTACCTTACACCAGAGTCCAAACTGAACGTCGCAGCTTCGCCGGTACTCGCCGGGCGAAAGCGCCCCCAAAACACGCTTGGTCTCCAATCGTTGGTTCCGGCTCTGAGCACAAAGGAATGGATCTGCACCATCTCGCCTTCCGGCAATGCGCTCCAAACCGTCTTTTCCGACGCTGCCTCTTTGATCTGAATCGACCCAACGTCAGACGGATAGTCTCCGAGCAGCTCCGTGTGAACCACAACGGAACGCGCGCCCTGCCTCTCGATTGAAACGGTGGGCTGTGCCCACCATAGATAGCCAGCTGCGATTGCACAGGCCAACACCAACAACGACGCCAGCGCGGCAAAGGCAATGGTTCTCATGAGATTTAGCCTACCCGAAAGCAGACTTTGCCTACCGGCTTCTTCTGGCCAGGAGCCGCGATTCGCGCTCAGCCTCCGAGGCTGCATTTCAGCGAGGCGCGGCGGGCAGGTATGCCTGCACGGCGGCATCGTGGAAGCCGTGCTGCAACTCGAGCTGGAAGGGTGAGAAGTCGAGCTGCACGAACAGCGCGAAGACCACCTGCTCGCTGGGGTCGATCCTGAAATAGGTGTTGTAGCCACCGCTCCAGCCGTAGCTGCCGGGCGAGCCCAGCCACGCGGTCGGATCGCCCGCCTTGCGCACCGCCACGCCCAGGCCGAACGACTGCCCGGGCAAGAAGGGCAGCGGGATGCTGTCCACCTGCGTCGAGCGCATCAGCTCGACAGACTGGCGGCTGAGGATGCGCACGCCGTCCAGCTCACCGCCGTTGAGCAGCATCTGGCAGAAGCGCAGGTAGTCCGTGGCCGTGCCGAACAGATTGCCGCCGGCAGAGAGGAACAGCGGTGCCAGGTTGTCGAGCGGCAGCCGCACCAGGCCCTGGCCCGGCTTGAGCGCATACGCCGGGACGACGCGGGCGCGCTTGTCCTCGGGCACGCGGAAGGAGGTGTCGTTCATGCCCAGCGGGCCGAAGATCTGCGCCTGGAGCGCCACGTCCAGTGGCTGGCCCGTGACGACCTCGATGATGCGGCCGAGCACGACGGTGGCCGGGCCATAGCGGAACCCGGCGCCGGGCTGCGCGTCCAGCGGCACCGTGGCCAGGCGCGAGACGTACTGCTGGAGCGTGAAGTTGCGGTTTGCCGGCAGGCCGGCGAGGGCCTCGCGTTGCAAGTGGGCGCCTGGCGTGTCGCGCGGTGGCAATCCCGCAAAGCCGGCGCGGTGCGTCAGCAAGTCGGCAATGGTCATCGGCCGCAAGGCCGGGACCTGATCAAAGCCGCCGGGTGCGCCTTCGCGCGCAACGGCGACCTGCAGGTTGGCGAACTCCGGCAGGAAGTTTTCGACCGGGTCGGACAGGCGCAGCAGACCGCGCTCCATCAATTGCAAGGCCGCGACGGTCGCGATCGGCTTGGTCATGGACTGCAGCTGGAACAGGTCGTCCACGCGCATCGCGCGCTGCGCTTCCATATCCGCCAGTCCATGGGCCTTGAGCGACACCAGCTTGCCGCGGCGTGCCACCAGCGTCACGGCGCCGGCGACCTTGTGCTCGCGATGAAGGCATCGATGCCCGCCAGCCGCTCGCTGGACAGGCCAACCTCCTCGGGCATGGCCGTCGTGAAAGGCGGCGCGACGGTCGGCGTCGAACACGCGGCCAGCAGCAAGGCGATGCCGAGGGACAGCGTCATGCCGCCCGGCCGGTGGCGGCGCGGCGTCGCGCGGCGTTCACCTGCGGTTCCGGGGGGGCTCGTGGCGGCACTGTGCATGGCTCCCCCAGATCGTGGCGTGAGCCAGTCTAGCCCGTAGGCGGCGCCCGTCGATGCGGTCGGTCGCCGCTGATCAGGTCACCCGCGCCGGCACTGCCGCCAGCTGCGCCAACGTCGCATTGCGATACGGCGCGCACAGCTGTTCGACATAGGCTTGGTGCTGCGGCAGGCCGGCCACGGTGCGCGAGACCTTGAGGTGGATGTCGCCGAGGAAGGTGCTCAGCTCCTGCTTGCCCATCAGGTCGGCCACCGGGTGGTAGCGCTCGGGCGTGATGCCCTGGCCCATCATGACCTGGACCCAGGAGTTCTCGGCGAACAGCTCGTCGCTGGTGCGGAACACACGGCCCGTCTCGCGGAAGAGGTCAATGCGGTGGCGCAGCGTGGCGGGCAGCTCCATCTCGCGCACATGCTTCCAGAGCTTGGAGTCGGTGCGCTCGTTGACGGTGTAGTGCAGCACGATGAAGTCGCGGATGTGCTCCAGCTCGCGCTTGGACTGCAGGTTGAACTCGTCGACGTCGGCCTGCTGGATGCCGCCCTGCGGGAAGGTCTGCATCAGGCGGATGGCGGCGCGCTGGATGAGGTGGATGCTGGTGGATTCCAACGGCTCGACGAAGCCGCTGGCCAAGCCAACGGCGACGCAGTTGCGGTGCCAGACCTTGTCGCGCTGGCCGGGCAGGAACTTGATGACGCGCGGCTGGATCAGCAGCTCGCCTTCGACGTTCTTCTTCAGCACCTCGGGCGCGTCGGCGTCGCTCAGTTCCTTGCTGCTGTAGACCAGGCCGTTGCCGACGCGGTTCTGCAGCGGGATGCGCCATTGCCAGCCGAAGGGGTGGCAGATGGAGCGGGTGTAGGGCCAGGCCTCGCGCACCGAGGCGGTCTGCACTGCCACCGCGCGGTCGCAGGGCAGCCAGTAGGACCAGTCCTCGTAGCCCACACCCAGGGCCTCGCCGATCAGCATGGAGCGAAAGCCCGTGCAGTCGATGAAGAGGTCGCCATCGATGCGTGAGCCGTCCTGCATCTGCAAGGCGGTAATGTCGCCATCGCGGCCGTCGGGGCCGTCCATCAGCACCGCGGCGATCTTGCCCTCGATGCGCTGCACGCCATAGCCCTCGCTCATCGCGCGCAGGTATTTGGCGTAGCGGCCGGCGTCCATGTGGTACGCGTAGTTCAGGCCATTGCGCGGCAGGTGGGCGAAGCGGTTGGCGAAGGCGGCGACCGTCTCGGGGTTGTAGTCGGTGTAGGTCTTGGCGATGCCTTCGGCGCGGCCTTTGAGCCAGAAATGCTGGAAGCCGGCGCTCCAGTGGTCGTTGCCCGTCGAGCCGAAGGAGTGGAAGTAGTCCTCGCCGATGTTCTTCCAGCCCTCGAAGGCGATGCCGAGCTTGAAGGTCGCATTGGTCGCCGCCATGAACTCGGCTTCGTTGATGCCGAGCAGGTTGTGATACGTGTGCAGCGCGGGGATGGTGGCCTCGCCGACGCCGACGGTGCCGATCTCCTCGGACTCGACCAGCTTGATGTCGAGGTGCTTGCCGAGCAGCTTGCTCATGAGCGCGGCCATCATCCAGCCGGCGGTGCCGCCACCGGCGATGACGACGCGGTTGAAGGGCTTGGTGGTGGTGTTCATCGTTTCAGCTGAGTCAGGAGTTGCGCGCGGGCCTGGCGCGAAAGGGTGTCATCGATGGGGCCGAGCAGGCCGCGGGCGGCCTCGGGGATGTGGGCCCAGGTGCTGTCATCGGCGCCAAAGACGAAATGCTGGAAGTGGTGCTGCCAGACGCGGCGTTCCTTCACGGGCAGGTCGCGCAGCGTCATCAGCGCCAGGTGCAGCGTGCTCAGCGGCGAGTCGACGTACTCGGGCGTCTGGCGCCACCAGGCGTTGATGAGCAGGTTGACCGGCGCCAGCCCCTCGATGTGATGGAACCACATGCTGGGGATGAAGATGGCGTCGCCGGGCTCAAGCTCGGCCGTCTCGCCGGCGTCCAGCGCACGGGCGAAGCGCGGGAAGCGCTCGAAGTCGGGCTTCTCAAAGTCGACCAGGCTGACGGGCTGGCCGGCCGGGGTCGGGTCGAGCGGGCCCATGTAGAGGTTGGCTAGCTGCTCGGGCGGGAAGACGGTGAAGCGGCGCCGGCCGGCAGCGACGATGGCGAGGTTGTCGGGCAGGTCGTAGTGGGCAGCGATGCGGGTGCGGTTGCCCAGCCACAGGCTGACGAGGGCCTGGCTCGCTGCCTGCGCGCCCAGGCCGAGGGCATTGACGTCGAGGAAGCCCGGCAGCACGGCGTCCACCGTGGTCGAGCCAACGTAGAGGGCAGGGGGCTCGGGCGTTGCGCTGAGGCCGAGCAGGCCGTTGAGCACCTGGTCCAGCGTGGCGGCGTAGCGGCTGAAGTTGAAGCCGGTCAGCGTCTCGTCGGCATAGAAGACGCGGCCACGCGCTTCGGGCGCCAGCTGGAAAAGGCCGATACGCACGCCGTTGTAGAAGCCCATCAGATAGCGGGCCAGGGCTTCGTCGGACTGGCGGGCCGCCTGCACGACCGGCCAGTGCGCAAAGGCGCCGCGCACCACATAGGGCCGGTCGCCGGTCAGCAGCTCGGCGGGTAGGTCGTTGGGGTCAAACGCCCCGGTCCAGGCGGGTACTGCTCGCATGGGTCAGTTCAACGGCGGCTGGCGCGCTCGACGAGAACGGGCAACTGGGCCAGCGAGGCGATCTGCATGTAGATGGGCAGCAGATGGCCCTCGCGCGCCAGCACCTCCAGCGCGGCGCCGGGCAGGGCGGCCAGGCGCTCCTCGTGGATGGTGAACAGGCCCGACAACCGACCCTGCTCCCCGCCGGGGGTCTCGATGTCGATGACGAAGGGCTCCAGCAGTTGGTGGCGGGTCAGCGCCTCGATGAAGACCGGCAGGTGCTGGGCCTGGGCGTGCAGGTGCTCCATCAGCAGCACGACATGATCGAGGTAGTCGCTGAAGCCGCCGTGCGGCATGAAGATGGCGGTGCCGACCTCGCCCTCCTCGGGCCGCACGATGCGCGGGCTGTCCATGTCGATGTGCAGCTGCAGGCTGTCGTCGGGGGCGCGGCCGATCATGAAGGGATCACGCTGCAGGGCCATGGGCACGACGGGTGCGTCCCAGCCCGCGTCGGTCAGGAAGAGGTTCTGACCTTCCTCGAGGCCGAACAAGGCGACGGGCTGGAAGCCGGCGTCGCCTTCAACCAGCTGGAAGACGATGGGGAAATGCGCCTGCAGCTGGCGGAACTCAGCCGGCAGGGCCAGGGCCGACTGGCGGGCGTCGCCCAGGGCGGCGGAGCGCTCGCTGCGGACACGCAGATGGCGGTGAGTGACGTTGTCGAGCAGGGTGGGACGGGTCATGTCTCGGTCTTGTGAATATGGTCTATCAGGCTGCGGTGGCCGGGCAGGGCGGGCACGAAGCGGCGGGCCTGGCGGGCGGCCTCGTCGAAGGCGGCCTGGGCTGCCTGAAGTTTGGCGGGGGAGAGGGCTGAAGCGTCAGGGCGGAAACCCATGCCGTAGAGCACGTACTGGTAGCTGGCCGAGGGGAAGACCTCGTCGATGCGACCGAAATCATGGCGGGCCGGCGGGCGCAGCGTCCACATGGGCAGCAACTCGCGCAGGCGCTCGGGCCAGGTGGCGGGGTCGCGGTGGGCGCGCCAGTAGTCGCTGTCGTCGCGGCTGCTGAGCGCGTAGTGCAGCTTCAGGAAGTCGATGACGCGCGCCCAGCGGTAGCGGAAGTCGTCGTTGAAGCGGCGGGCCACGGCGTCCATGGAGGATCGAGTCATCGGCAGTTCGTCGCACAGGCGCTGGGCGGAGAGTTCGACCAGGGCCAGGGCCGAAGCCTCCAGCGGCTCGATGAAGCCGGAGGACAGGCCGATGGCGACGCAGTTGCGCACCCAGAACTGCTCGCGGTAGCCTGGGTCGAAGCGGATGGAACGCGGCGTGGGCCGCTCGGGTGGTGCGCCGGTGGCGTCTAGATAGGCCTGCAGGGCAGCCTGGGCCTCGTCCTCGCTGGCGTGGGCGCGTGAGTAGACGCAGCCGACGCCGCGCCGCGTGGGCAGGCCGATGTCCCAGATCCAGCCCTTGGCCCAGGCTGTGGCGACGGTGACCGAGGCGAGCGGCGCGTCAGGTGTGGCATAGGGCACCTGCACGGGCAGGGCAGCGTCGTTGAAGAGCACGTCGCGCTCGCTCTTCAGCGGCACGCCGAAGTGCTGGCCGATGAGGCGGGACGTCAGGCCCGAGCAGTCGATGAAGAGGTCGGCCTTGATGTCTCCGTGCTCGCGGGTCTGCAGCGCAGCGATGTCGCCGTTCTCGTGCGACAGCACGGCGTCGACGTGGGCTATGACATGGTGCACGCCGAGCTTGGTGACGGCATGCTCGCGCAGCATCTGGCCGAACAGGCCGGCGTCGAAGTGGTAAGCGTAGTTGGCGACAGCGCCGAACTCGGGGGTCTGCACCTGCTTGGGCGCGCGGCCGGCCTCGCAGACCTGCACGGAGGGGCTGACGACGTCGGCAAAGGGGCGCTGGCCTTGGCTGGCCAGCCAGGCCTGCACCAGGTCCGCGTCGCCATGGCCGACGGGCAGCATGAAGGGGTGGTAGTAGCGGTCGCCTTGCTCGCCCGGCGCACCACGCGCCCAGCCGTCAAAGCGGGAGCCCTGCTTGAACGAGACCTGGCAGCGGCGGATGAACTCGGCCTCGGACAGGCCGATGCGGCGCAGCGTGTCGCGCATGGACGGCCAAGTGCCTTCGCCGACGCCGATGGTCGGCACGGCGCTGGATTCGATCAGCGTGATCTTCAGCTCGCCATGCTCGGCTGCCAGCAGGCCGGCCACCAGCCAGCCCGCCGAGCCGCCGCCCAGCACCACCACCTCACGCAGTCTGTCGTCCACAGGAGCCTCAAACAAAAAGGGCCGCTCGCGCGGCCTCGCCCATCGGCGAACAAGGGCGGCACCCCTGAACGGAGCGCCGCCGAACCAGACTTGAGCTTAGAACCTGTAGCGCGCGCCGATCATTACGCGACGGCCCAGTTGGGTGACGGCACCCATCTGGTTCTCGTTGCGCATGTGCGTGCGGGTGTACGCGTCCGTCAGGTTGATGGCGTCGAACTGCAGGCGCAGATGCTGGTTGACGTTGTAGCCCACGCTCCAGTCCAACTGGCCGAAGGGTTCGACGTACAGCGGCTGGGCGCCTTCCACGCCGTCGTAGTTGGCCGCCAGGAACTTGCCGCGCCAGTTATAGGCCAGGCGGGTCGTCCAGTCCTCGTTCTCGAAGAAGCCGACCAGGTTGCCCGAGTCGCCCATGCCGACCAGCACGTCGGTTTGCCCGCCACGCTTGTTGTTGTCGTAGGCCAGGTTGGACTTCACCTTGGTGAAGTTGGCCGACACGCCGAAGCCGCTGTTGCCGAAGATGTGCTGCGCGTTCAGCTCGATGCCGTTGATCTTGTTCCTGCGGTCGTTGTTGGCGAACGTGCCCAGGTTGAACATCAGCAGCGGGTCGGTCGGCTGGGCGGTGATGGTGCCAAGCCCGCTTCCGGGGGCGCCGGTTGGGTTCACCCCTGGAGCGGTCGGGAAGTTCGCGAAGATGTACTTGCGGATGCAACCTGAATCGGCGCCGCAGCCCCCGGCCGTCTGGGCCTGGTTGTACATCGCACTGCCGATGGGCGTGTGCAGGCCGAACAGATTGGTTCTGGTGACGACTGCCTGGTTGTAGTCCTTGAGGGACTTGCGGAAGTAGCTCGCCGCGACGTAGCTGCTCTTGGCGTAGTAGTACTCGGCGGAGAAGTCGAGGTTGCTCGACTTCAGCGGCCTCAGGTCCGGGTTGCCCACGGACGATATGCCGCCGTCGACGCGGGCCAGCGTGTCCAGTCGCTGCCCGCCTTGGATGGCGTTCCAGCCCGGGCGGCCGATGGTCTGGCCGTAGCTGGCGCGCAGCTTGATGTCGTTGGTCACATCGGCGCTGAAGTCGATGGACGGCAGGAAGTAGCCGTACTTGCCGTCGCGCGACCCGGAGCGGGTGCCGCTGAACGTGATGGGCACTTCGTTGTCGGATACCCAGGCCACCGACACCGGAATCTTCTCCACGGACGGCGAACCCACCTTCGTGCGCTCGTAGCGGGCGCCGATGGCTGCTTCCATGGGCACGCCCCAGTCCCAGGCGAGGTTGTACTGGCCGAAGGCGGCTTGCGACTTTTCCGTGGTGCGGAAATCGTCGTTCCAGTCGAACGATGCCTTCAACAGGGTGTCGGAGCCCAGGGTCTTGATGGCTGCGGCGCGCAGGTCTTCGAAGTTGAAATAGAAGAACTGGTTGAACAGGCGCGGGTCGTTCGAGCCGGGGATGCGACTGAAGTACTTGCTGATCGAGTCGGTCTTCCAGATGTCGTCCGGCATCGCGGCGGGGCCACCTGCGGCGGCGCCGCCCCAGGTGTCGCGCTGCACGTTGGCAAAGGCCGAGCGGTTCTTGACTTCGGTCAGCGTCAGGCCGAAGTCCAGGCTGCTGTCAGCGTCGATCTTCCAGTTGCCCTTGGCCTGCAGCTGGTTGACCTCGTTCTTCTGGTAGCTGTTGCCGAACACCGAGCCCTGCAGCTCCTGCTTGGTCGGGTCCAGCGTCGTGCCCTTGATGCCCAGCACCGGGAACTTATTGCTGAAGTCGGCGAAGGTGTCGCCACGGTTCAGCGACGCGGTGCCCAACACCACGCTGGTGCCCAGTGGGTCATTGGCGCCCGAGGTGGCGGTGGAGTGGTGGGCGTCGAAGTCGAAGCTCAGCGCGTCGGTGGCCTTCCACTTCAGGTTCAGGCCGATCTGCTGATTCTTGTTCTTGGTGCTGATGCGCGAGGCGCCCATCGCCAGATCGGAGTTGCCGCCAGGAATGGTCTCGCCGTAGATGACGGGAGAGGAGGGCGAGCCGGTTGTGTATTCACCGAACTGGCCGCCGAAGTTGAACCAGGCGGAGATGTCATTGCGGCGCTGGCGGAACTTCTGCTCCGACATGACGAAGTCCAGCGTGCCGACCAGGTCCTTGGTGGGCTTGAACTGCAGCACCAGTTGGCCGTTCAGGCGCTCGCGGTGCACGCCGGTGAACGAGTAGTTCAGGTTCTGCGGCACGCTGTAGATGGAGTTGGCGGCCGGTCGGTTCTTGATGACGTTGGCCGAGGCCGGCGGCAGGCCACCCCAGACGGCGTTGGTCCCGCCCCAGTCGTTGTCCTGGACGCCGTTGAAGGTCTTCCAGCCGCTGCTGACGTTGGCCTGCGAGTAGCCGGAGTCGCGTACCTGGTAGGTGCCCATCAGCGCGATGCCGAACATACCGTCGTTGGACTGCGTGCTGTAGATGCCGCTCAGCTCAGGCGTGGCGCGCTTGCCCTGCTCCTCGCCAGGCAGGCGGCGGGCAGACTGGTCGCTGACCAGCTTCACGCCAACGCTGGCGATGGTTTCCTTGATGTCGAAGGGGCGCTGGGTGCGGACATTGATGGTCGCGCCCATGCCGCCGGTCGGGCTGCTGGCGCGGCTGGTCTTGTAGACCTCCAGCGCCGCCACACCGTCGGAGGCGAGGTTGGAGAAGTCGAAGGAGCGCGAGGCCGGCGCGCTGCCGTCAACGCTGGCGCCGGGCATCTGGCGGCCGTTGAGCAGCACCAGGTTGAAGTCGGGGCCCATACCGCGCACGGTGATGCGGGTGCCTTCGCCGTTGGCGCGGTCGATGGACACGCCGCTGATGCGGCTCAGCGATTCAGCCAGGTTGGTGTCGGGGAACTTGCCGATGTCTTCAGCCACGATGCCGTCCACCAGGCCCGACGACGAGCGCTTCAGGTTGACCGAGGTTTCCAGCGACTTGCGGATGCCGGTCACGACGACCGTCTCCAGCTGCGTGGTGCTGGCCAGCGCCTGGGGCACCGAGGTGGACGGCGTGGGGCCGGCATTGGGGTTGCCGCCTTGGGCCAGCGCGGCGGCACTGGCGAACAGCAGGCCGCTGGCGGCAGCCAGGGCGGTGAGGCGAGGGGCGGGGCGGGTTGTTCTCATACTTGTCTCCAGAGTTGTGGTCTTGTCGAGTGGGCTCGATGACGAACTGAAAGCGCTTTCAAGCGTACGTCAATGCAAGCGCTTTCAACCTAGGCAACACCCTTGGTCTGCGGCTCGGCGGCAACGCCGGGCCAGAAGGACCAAGGGGTGTTGTTCCGGGGCATCGCCGGCTTGCAAGCCCCATCCCCATTGGGTTTGGCGGCGTTGGCGCGGCGGCTACGGGTAGTTTCGGGTTGAAAAGCGGCAGCCTGCTGAAACGACTGAAAGCGCTTTCATGCAATCATGCGACAGGGCCCCGAGATCAGCCACATGGTTTTCCCGGGCGGAACAACAGTCCGCGCGGATGGTCGGTGATTTGGTCTTCGGGCCGAGCGCCGGGCCTGCCATGAGCCAGAGGCTCATGGCCTTCCGTAGGCACAAGCAGTCCGCAGGGACTGCTTGTGTCCGACTTCAGTTCGCCAAGCCGGCCCGTTTGGCGATGTGCTTGCGGCTCGATGCAGCAAGCGTCGCCGTCCCCCAGGGGGACCGACTGGGCTTGCCCGCGTTCAGCGGGGCAAGACTGGGCGAGGGGTCAACGGTTTCGGGCCGAGCGCCGGGCCGCTCCCAAGCCGGCCCGCCTGGCGATGTGCGAGCGGGGCAACCCCCGCGAGCATCGCCGTCCCCTCGGGGGACCGGTCAGGCTTGCCCGCGTTCAGCGCGGCAAGACTGGACGAGGGGTCAACGCCCCACCCGCCGCGTGCTCTCACGCACCACCAGCTCCGGCCCGGGCAGCGTGGCCTTGGGCTTGACGCCGCGCAGCATGGCGAGCATGGCCTTGGCCGCCTCGATGCCGATCTCGTAGACGGACTGGCGCACCGTCGTCAGTGGCGGCATGGAATAGCGCGCCATGATGAGGTCGTCGAAGCCGACGAGGGAGACGTCGTCCGGCACGCGCAGGTTGCGCCGGTGCAGGCCCAGGCAGGCGCCGATGGCCATCTGGTCGTTGGAGGCGAACAGCGCCGTGAAGCGCACGTCGCGCTCCAGCAGCCGGCTGACCGACAGCATGCCGCCGGCTTCGGTGTAGTCGCTCTGCACGATGAGGTTGGGGTCTTGCGCGATGCCGGCCGCGGCCAGCGCGTCGAAGTAGCCGTTCTGGCGTTCGACGGCGTCGTCGTGCATCAGGTCACCGGCGATGAAGGCGATGCGGCGGTGGCCTTGCTCAATCAGATGCTGCGTGGCCAGCCGCGCGCCCTCACGGTTGTCGAAGCTGAAGCTGAACAGCTGCGGCCCGCTCAGCTGGCGGCCCACGACCACGACGGGCAGGCTGTCGGAGACCCGGGTCAACTCGGCGTCGGCGATGCGCCCGGCCAGCACGATGACGCCGTCGACGCGGCGCGACAGCAGCGTCTCGATGGCCTTGCGCTCGTCGTCCGCATGCCAGTTGCCGGAGACGAACAGCGGCACATAGCCGGCCTGCTCCAGTTCACGTTCGATGCCCAGCAGCGCCTCACCGTAGAAGGGGCTGGAGATGATCTGCGTGACGACGCCGACCGACAGCGTTCGCCCGCCGGCAAGGCCGCGCGCCACCGGGTTGGGGCGAAAGCCCAGCTCCAGGATGGCGGCGTCCACCGCGTCCTTCTTGGCCTTGCTGACGGCGGCGGTGCCGTTCAGGATGCGCGACACCGTGCTGGGCGACACGCCGGCCAGCGCGGCCACCTGCTCCAGCGTGACGACGCCGTCCGTGCGGCTTGAAGGCGCTTTCTTGGCAGGGTGAGGGGTGTCGTTCATCAGCATGGCGCGGCGATGGCCGAGTGTAGGTGCGGTGCTGTTCGGGCCGTCGTGGGGCTGACCCGCCAGCTTGGGTAGCCATGCGGCAATTTTGCGCACCAATCTGAAAGCGCTTTCAATAATCGGCAAAAAAGGGCCCGGCGCGACCTAGGCAACACCCTGGGTTGGGGTGAAGCTAGGGAGGCCGGGCGTGAGGGCGCCGGGCGGGCCGGCGCAGTGGAGAGAGGGTCCTACTTCCAGGGCGCGTTCTGCAGCGCCGGGTCGTTCACCAGGCCCAGGCTGTTGGCAGCCTTCACGCCGATGGAGCCCGGCGAGGCCAGCGGCGCGCTGCCGCAACTGCCGGTCGCCGTCTTCAACGCCTGCCACAGCATGGCGCCATCGCGCGGGTTCTTGTTGGCCAGCGTGCTGCCGGTCACCGCGTTCAGATAGCGCTCCACCGAGTAGGCCTGGTTGATGTTGACGCCGTAGCTGTTCTGCAGGATCACGGAGCCCGTGCACTGGGCGTCGGCGTTGTTCACCACGAGCTGTGCGCCCGACCAGCCTTCAGGCGCCGTCTCGAAGCCGATGGAGACGATGGTGCTGGCTGGAAACAGCTGGCGGTACTGCTTCCAGGACGTCACGCCGTCGAAGTGCTCGTAGCGCGCGTCGTAGGCCATGATGTTGACGAGGTTGAACGCGGTCTTCAGCGCCGGGTAGCTGTTGACCAGTTGCCGCTCCAGCCCGGCCTTGCCGCCCCAGTAGCTGACACCCACGCCCGCGCACTGCGGGTCGTTCTGCGTCGCACCCGTGCAGTCGGCACCGGTGGACCAGCCCGCCACGCTGAGGATGCGCCCGCCGCCGGCCAGGTCGACCGCCTTGCGCATCGCCTTGACGGCACCGGCATAGGCGTCGAGACCCTCGATCTCGAAGTCCACGTCCAGGCCGTCGAAGCCGACGTCTTTCATGATGTTGGACAGCGCGGTGATGGTCGGACCGCTGCCGGCATGGCCCTCAGCGGACAGCGTGCCCCAGCTGTTGTACGTCGCGCCGCCCACGGCCAGGATGACCTTGATGTTGCGGGCGTGCAGCACGTCTATGGCGGCCTTGATGTCCGACGGCCGACCGTTGAAGTTGATGCCGGTGCCGGACCAGTTGTTGGCCGCCATGCCGCCCCAGGCGAAGTTGGGCTGCGCGAAGGCGGCCACCACATGCGTGTAGTTGGCCGGGATGCGCGCAAAGTTGCTGGCCTGGAAGACTTGGTTCATCGTCTTGCCGGTGGCATCGAACCAGTTGTCGCTCCAGCTCGGGTAGTAGACGGTGTAGGCGCGTGACGACTGCGTGGCCGACTTGGCGGCCGGGTCGCTCAGGCCGGGGGCCGGTGCGGGGCCTGGCGCCGGGCCAGGGGCCGGGCCGGGTGTGGGTGCAGGGCCGGGCGCGGGGCCCGGGCTCGGGGCCGGGCCGGTCGTGCAGGCGCCTTGCGAAGTCCACGGCTGGCCGCTGCCGGCGGGGCCGCTGTTGGTGGCCGGGTCGTTGCCCTGCGTCCACCAGTTCGCCTTGTAGTTGGTCGTGCCCTTGCTGGCGACGGCGCCGCCGGTGTAGACGGCGGAGGCCGACCACGCCGTCGCGCAGTCTGCTGCTTCAGCCAACGTGGGCGCGGCCAACGAAGCAAAGGCAGCGGCGGTGATGGCGGCAAGCCGCTGCAGCTGGTGAGCGGGGATATCGGTGGAAAGCGGGTTCATGAAACATATCCTGTTCAAGGGCTTCAACAGCGGGGCTGGGCATTTGCCGCATCCCCGCACATCACCTGGCCGAACTCCCGGGCCGACAATCGGCCCATCCCAGGTGTTGAGGTTGCCAACTGGTATGCAACCAGCCTTGGAAAACTACAACCTCTTGCATACCACTCTGCGAATGGTGGGTGACATCGTCACGAGTGAAAACCCTTGTCCATGGAGCAAACGTAGCTGGCCGATGGGTGGCCGTGCGGTTCTCATGGGGCGGCGCAACTGTTTGCAGTCGTGATTAGGGTTTGTGCGGCTGGGCCTGGAAACGTCGCGGGGCACAATCTTGAAAGCGCTTTCAGAACCCATGTCCCGCCTTCCGACCCCTCTCACCACACGTCGCCAGCTGCTGGCGGATTCGCTCGCCGCAGCACTGGTATCAGCCACCGGGCCGGCAGCGGCCGTCGCGGCGGCTCCGGAACGCACGCTGACCGTGGCCGCCTTCCCCCTCGTCGACGTCATCGCCAAGGACTTGCTGAAGGGCTGGAGCCAGCGCCACCCGGAGGTGCGCGCCCAGGTCATCAGCCRCCAGTACGACGACCATCACACGGCCATGACGACAGCGCTATCAACCTCGGGCCATCTGCCCGACGTCATCGCGCTGGAGACCAGCTACCTGGGCCGCTTCTCGCTGGGCTCGGGGCTGGAGGACTTGTCCGCGCCGGCCTTCGGTGCCGAGCGCTTCAAGGACAGGTTCGTGCCCTTCGCCATCGAGACGGCGCGCAACCGCCAGGGTGCCCTCGTTGCCATGCCCAGCGACATCGGCCCGGGCGCGCTGTTCTACCGCGTCGACCTGCTGGCCCAGGCTGGCCTGAAGGAGGCGGACCTGACGCGCTCCTGGGAGAGCTATGTCGAGGCCGGTGCCCAGCTCAAGGCCAAGACCGGCGCCTATCTGATCGGTGACGTGCGGCTGCTCAAGGACATCATCGTGCGCGCCGGCACCCCGCCGGGCGAGGGCCAGTTCGTCGACAACCAGGGTCGGGCGCAGATCATGTCGGCGCGTTTCGTGCGCGCCTTCGAGCTGGCGAAGAAGGTGCGCCAGCAGGGCCTGGACGCACGGGTGGAGGTCTGGCAGAACGACTGGGCGGAGATGCTCAAGCGCGGCCGCCTGGCCACCGAGATGTCCGGCTGCTGGATGGCCGGCCAGATGGCCAACTGGGTGGCGCCCGGCACGGCCGGCAAGTGGCGCGTGGCGCAACTGCCCGAGAACGCCTATTGCTCCTACGGCGGCACCTACTACGCCATCCCGCGCCGCTCGGCGCCAGAGCGCAAGCAGTTGGCCTGGCAGCTCATCCAGGAGCTGACGATGGATCGCCAGCGCCAGCTCGACGCCTTCCGCTCGCAGGACGCCTTCCCGGCCCTGCTGGCCTCGCAGGAAGACGCCTTCTTCGACCAGCCCGTGCCCTTCCTGGGCGGCCAGCACGCCCGCCTGCTGTGGCGTGACGCGGCGCGGCGCATCCCCGTGGTCAAGATGCACAAGCAGCACAAGTTCGCCGACGAGGTCATCAACGCTGAGCTGGACAACGTGCTGGAGTACGGCAAGGCCATCCCCAAGGCGCTGGAAGATGCCCAGGCGCTGCTTGTTCATCGGGCGAATCGGTGATGGGAGGCTGTTCAGAAGGTGGCGTGCTGGCCAGGCCCAGCCGGGATTTCGTCCCGGCGGCCGACCTACTTTTTGCGCCGCCAAAAAGTAGGCAAAAAGCTCTCCCCTGCGAAACCGCCCCTTGCGGGGTCCCCTGCGATGCTCGAAACCCGGGGCCGCACCCAACTCACTTCGCTACGCTCCGTTCAAACAAAGGGGTGCGAAGTCAGATGTTGAAGCTCGCTGCGCTCGCGCCCCGGGCTTCTGCGCTTCTCGGCGGTTTAGAAGGGGAGGTTCGCGAACAGCCAGCAGCCAACAGCCAAGCCCAACAGCCGGCCGGTGGATGTATTTCGTATGCCCCCTTTAGCCCCGCCGAGGAACGGAAAGACTTGAGGCCGTGCGCGAAGCGCACTTCAAGAACTGACTCCGCACGGTTGTCTGAGCAGAGCGTAGCGGCGCGAGTTCCGGGCGGGGCCTCGAGGCTTGAGTACCGCAGGGGACCCGAAGGGCGGGGCGGTCGGGGGGAGCTCTTTGCCTACTTTCTGGCGGTCCAGAAAGTAGGTCGCCCGCCGGGGCGAAATCCCGGCATGGGCCTAGCCACAAAGACAACGCCACGCCAAACCGTGGAAGACCACTGACCATGCACAGCTTCCGCATCCCCTCCCGCTGGGCCCCCTACCTCCTGGTCAGCCCCTTCCTCATCCTGTTCGCCGTCTTCGGCCTGTTCCCGCTGCTGTTCTCGGCCTGGCTGGCCTTCCAGTCCTGGGAGCCGACCAGCGGCATCGAGGCCATGCAGTTCGTCGGCTTCGATAACTTCGTCTTCGCGCTGACCGACGGCTGGTTCTGGAAGGCGCTGCGCAACACGCTTTGGCTGGCCATCGCCACCGGCGTGCCCCAGCACCTCGTGGCCATCCCGCTGGCGGTCTTCCTGCATCGGTCGTTCGGGCGCTGGCGCGGTCTGTTCTCGGGTGCCTACTTCCTGCCCTACATCACGTCCACCGTCGCCATCGCGATGCTGTTCGGCTCGCTGTTCTCGACCGACTACGGCCTCGTCAACCAGGCCCTGCACGCGATGTTCGGCACAGACAACATCAACTGGATGCGCTCGCCCGACGCCATCAAGCCGGCGGTGGCCATCATCGTGTTCTGGCGCTACGTCGGCTTCAACCTCGTGCTCTATCTGGCCGCACTGCAGACCATCCCGCACGACCTCTACCAGGCCGCCAAGCTTGACGGTGCCGGCCCCTGGCAGCAGTTCCTGCGCATCACGCTGCCCGGCATCAAGCCCATGATCCTGTTCGGCGTGACGCTGTCCGTCATCGGCGGGCTGCAGATCTTCGAGGAGCCCTTCATCCTGACCAATGGCAAGGGCGGCGCCGACCAGGCTGCCATGACCGTGGCCATGTACCTCTACCGCCTGGCCTTTGACTTCAGCGACTTCGGTGGCGCCAGCGCCTTGGCCTGGATCATGTTCGGGATCATTGCGCTGCTGACCTGGCTGACGAACAAGGCGTTTGCGGACAAGCAGGTGCAGGCATGAAGCAGACCCCCAAGCTCCTGGCCTACGCCATCGTCGGCATCGGCGCGCTCTTCATGCTGGCGCCGTTCTATTTCATGTTCGTGTTCGCCACGCAGTCGCGCACCGACATCTTCAATGTGCCGCCGCCGCTGTTCTTCAGCGACGAACTGCTCAACAACATCAAGGTGCTGACGACCCGCCTGCCGTTCTGGAAAAACGTCGGCTGGAGCCTTTACGTGGGCCTCATGTCCACGGGCCTCACGCTGCTGTTCTGCTCCATGGCCGGCTATGCCTTCGCGATGCTGGAGTTCCGCTTCAAGAAGGCGCTGTTCGCCCTCGTCATGGCCACCATGATGGTGCCGAGCTTCATGAACATGATCCCCAGCTTCATGGTCATGGACGCGTTAGGGTGGATAGACACCCACCGCGCCCTCTACCTGCCCGGTGCGGCCAGCGCCTTCGGCATCTTCCTGATGCGCCAGTTCGCCGCCAGCACGGTGCCCAGGGAACTGCTCAGCGCCGCGCGCATCGACGGCGCCAGCGAGCTGGGCATCTACTGGCGCATCGCGCTGCCGCTGATGAAGCCGGCCCTCGGCACGCTGGGGCTGATCACCTTCATCAGTTCATGGAACAACTTCATGAGCCCGTTGATCGTGCTGCGCAACGCCGACAACTACACGCTGCCGCTGGCCCTGCGCAGCCTGTTCAGCACCACCAGCACCGAGTGGGGCGCGCTGATGGCCGGCTCGGCCATCGCCACGCTGCCGCTGATCGTTCTCTTCGTCATCTCGTCGCGCCAACTGATCGCGGGCCTGACCGCCGGCGCCGTCAAATAAGAACAGCCCATGAATCCTCTGCACCGTCAGTTCCCGCCCGACTTCGTCTGGGGCGTGGCCACCAGCAGCTTCCAGATCGAGGGCGCCGCCTTCGCGGACGGCAAGGGCGAATCCATCTGGGACCGCTTCTGCAAGCAGCCCGGCGCGATTGCCGACGCGAGCAACGGCGAGGTCGCCTGCGACCACTTCCACCGCCTCGATGAAGACCTCGACCTGATTGCGTCGCTGGGCGTCAACGCCTACCGCTTCTCCATCGCCTGGCCGCGCGTGCAGGCGCTGGGCCACGGCGCTTTCAACCCCAAAGGCCTGGACTTCTACGAGCGCCTGGTCGACGGCCTGAAGGCGCGCGGCATCCAGGCCTGGGCCACGCTCAACCACTGGGACCTGCCGCAAGGCCTGCAGGACCGCGGCGGCTGGAATGACCGCGACACCGTGCACCGCTTCGTCGACTACGCCCGCCATGTGCAGGCCCGCATCGGCGACCGGCTGCACGGCCTGACAACGCACAACGAGCCCTGGGTCGTGGCCACGCTGGGCAATGAGCAGGGCAACTTCGCGCCCGGTATCAAGAGCAAGAAGATCGCCACGCAGGTGTCCCACCACCTGCTGCTCAGCCACGGCCTGGCCCTGCAGGCGCTGCGTGCCGATGGCGCCAAGAGCCAACTGGGCATCGTGCTCAACCTCGCGTCCTGCGTGCCGGCCACGGCCATGCCGGCCGACATCGCCGCAGCGACCCTTGCCGACTCCCGCGGCCGCCGCTGGTATGCCGACCCGCTGTTCAAGGGCGCCTACCCCGAAGACGTGCTGGCCGAGCTGGGCGCCGACGCGCCCATCGTCGAGGCTGGCGACATGGCGGCGATTGCCCAGCCCATGGACTACCTCGGCGTCAACTACTACACCCGCAGCGTCGTGTCGGCCAGTGGCGAGGAGTGGAACGCCAAGGGCCGCGGCCTGCCGGTCTCGGACATGGACTGGGAGATCTATCCGCAAGGCCTGACCGACCTGCTGGTGCTGCTCAAGCGCGACTACGCCGACCTGCCGCCCGTCTACGTGACCGAGAACGGCGGCGCCTTCAAGGATGACACGGTCGTGCTCGGCCGTGTGCAGGACGACGACCGCGTGGCCTACCTGCGCAGCCACATCGCGGCCGTGGCCAGCGCCATGCAGCAGGGCGTGCCCATGGCCGGCTACATGGTCTGGAGCCTGATGGACAACTTCGAATGGGCCAGCGGCTACCTGAAGCGCTTTGGCATCGTCCATGTCGACTACGGCACCCAGGTCCGCACGCCCAAGGCCAGCGCCGACTGGTATCGCGCCTTCCTCAAGGACTGGCGCGGCTGACCCCATAACAACGACTCCGGAGACGAGACCATGAAGAGCATCACCCCAGCACCCCGCCCCTGGCGCGGCTTCCTATCCGCCCTGGCCTTTGCGCTGACCGCCTGCGGCGGTGGCGGTGGTTCGGCCACGGCAGCCACGCCCGCTGCGGCCGCACCTGCCGCACCGGCGGCCTCCACGCCCGCGCCGTCCAACATCTGGAGCCTGGTCTGGAGCGACGAGTTCGACGGCAGCGCCGGCACCGTGCCCAACGCGGCCAACTGGAACTACGACCTCGGCAACAAGGAGGCCAGCGGCTGGGGCAACCACGAGTTCCAGTACTACACGTCGAACGCGCGCAATGCGCAGATGGACGGCGCCGGCATGCTGGTCATCACCGCCGAGAAGGCCAGCAACCCCGGCCCCTGCTGGAACGACAAGCCCTGCGATTTCACCTCGGCCCGCATTCACACCAGCAACAAGGCGAACTTCACCTACGGCAAGGTCGAGGCGCGCATGAAGCTGCCTTCGGGGCCGGGCATCTGGCCGGCCTTCTGGAGCCTGGGTCAGACCGGCCAATGGCCGGCCGGTGGCGAGATCGACATCATGGAGTTCATCGGCAAGACGCCGAACGCGACCTACGGCACGCTGCACGGCCCCGGCTACTCGGGCGCCCAGGGCATCGGCAAGCCGCGCGACTTCGGCGGCCCGGTGGCCAACGACTTCCACACCTACACCATCATCAAGCGGCCCAACGAGATCATCTGGCAGGTCGACGGCGTGGAGTTCCACCGCCTCACGCCCGCCTTGCTGCCGGCCGGCGGCACCTGGGTGTTCGAGAAGCCCTTCTTCGTCATCCTCAACCTGGCCATCGGCGGCGACTGGCCCGGCTCGCCCGACGCGACGACCGTGCTGCCCGCGCAGATGAAGGTCGACTGGGTGCGGATCTACAAGGAAAACTGAGCAAGGAGCTCGACCCATGCAACGTCTGCTCTCGACCCTGACGCTGATCGCCGGCCTGCTCTGCGCACCGGCCACCCATCCCGCCGAGGTGAAGACTGCCTACGGCAGCTTCAACGCGCCGGACGGCGTGACGGCGGTGAACCGCGAGGAAAAGCCCGACAAGGCCGGCAAGCCCGCCGGCATGGCGGTCTATTCCCGCACCGATGACCCCAAGGCCGTCTTCATCGTCCTGTGGAACTACGCCGAGCCCGACCCGGCCAAGCCCTACGACCCGCTGGACGGCGCGGTCAAGATCGGCAACCCCTTCGACAAGAGCCTCACCCGCGATGCCGCCAAGCCGACGCTGGTGGGTGGCGTGGAAGCCGGCCGCTACGAGGGCAAGCTGCCCAACGGCCTGCGTGCCATCAGCTACGTCGCCGTCAATGGCGGCTACCGCCTCGTCGTGCTGCTGAAGGCCCCGCCGGGCAGCCCGTACAAGGAGCTGACGGATCAGTTCGCCAAAGGCATTGAGGGCTTTGCGTGGTCGCTGCCCGCAGCGGCCGCGTCAGCGCCGCAGTGAGACGCTGAGCGGCTTGCCCGGCGGCGCGGGATGCGCTCGCTCGGGTAAGCTGACTGCCTCCATCGCGATGCGGGCATCGCTTTTGCTGTCTAGGGCTTTCCCGGGCGTCCGGGCCTCGCAGCCTTCGCCATGATCGCGTCCTTCTGCGGCGCATCCGCGCGGCAGGCCTGCAACCCAGATCCGGCAATTGGCCGCTTGTTACTCGGCGAAAGTCTTGGTGCATCCACAACCTGAGAACTGCGCAACGCTCACCACTTTGGTGACCCACGCTGCCCACCTGCCGGCCTGGTGCTGTGCGCCCGACTGCCGGATCTAGGGCCAAAACGTCATGCTGGTTTTCATCCTCCGCCGGCTGGCCCAGGCCGTCGTCGTCATGTTGTCGGTGGCCTTCATCGCCTTCATGCTGTTCCAGTATGTCGGCGACCCGGTCACCAACCTGCTGGGCCAGGACGCGACGGAAGAGCAGCGCACCGCGCTGCGCAAGGACCTGGGGCTTGACCAGCCCTTTCCGGTGCAGTTCGCCCGCTTCGCCGTCAATGCCGCCCAGGGCGAATTCGGCATCAGCCTGCGCCAGGGCCGCAAGGTGTCCAGCCTCATCGTCGAGCGCTTTCCGGCGACGCTGGAACTGGCCCTCGTCGCCGGCCTGATCGCGCTCGGCTTCGGCATTCCACTGGGCGTCTACGCGGCCCTGCGGCGCGGCAAGGCCAGCGCGCAATTGCTGATGACGGGCACGCTGTTCGGCGTCAGCCTGCCCAACTTCGTCATCGGCATCGTGCTGATCTGGGTGTTTGCGGTCGAGCTGAAATGGCTGCCCAGTTTCGGCCGCGGCGAGGTGGTGGACTTCGGCGGCTGGACGTCCGGCCTGCTGACGCGCGACGGCCTGCTGCATCTGATCCTGCCGGCCGTCACGTTGTCGGCCTTCCAGCTCACGCTCATCATGCGTCTGGTGCGCGCCGAGATGCTGGAGGTGCTGCGCACCGACTACATCCGCTTCGCGCGCGCCCGCGGGCTGACCAACCGCAGCGTTTACTTCGGCCATGCGCTGAAGAACACGCTGGTGCCGGTCATCACCATCACCGGCCTGCAACTCGGCTCGCTGATCGCCTTCGCCATCATCACCGAGCAGGTCTTCCAATGGCCAGGCATGGGGCTGCTCTTCATCCAGGCCGTGCAGTTCGCCGACATCCCCGTCATGGCGGCTTACCTCTGCCTGATCTCGCTGATCTTCGTCGTCATCAACCTTGGCGTGGATCTGCTCTATTTCGCTGTCGACCCGCGCCTGCGCGTCGAAGGCAAGGCGCACTGAAAGCAAGATGGCAGTCGACGCCAACCCCAATCCCACGCCGTCGGCCTCCGCGCTGCGCGGCTTTTTCGACGGCGACGTCTGGCACTCCTTCCGCTCGTCGCCGGTGGCGATGCTGGCGGCCGCCGTCACGCTGATCTGCTTTGTCTGCGCGCTGTTCGCCGAAGTCGTCGCGCCGCACAACCCCTTCGACCTGGCGACGCTGGAGCTGATGGATTCGCTGAAAGCCCCCGCCTGGATCAGCGGCGGCGAGCCCAAGTTCCTGCTCGGCACGGACGGCCAGGGCCGCGACATCCTGTCGGCGCTGATGTACGGCGCGCGCATTTCGCTGCTCGTCGGCATTGCGTCGGTGCTGCTGTCCATCGTCATCGGTGTCAGCCTGGGTCTGCTGGCGGGCTTCGTCGGCGGGCGGGTTGATGCCTTCGTCATGCGCATCTGCGACGTGATGCTGTCCTTCCCGTCCATCCTGGTCGCGCTGATGATCAGCGGCGTCGGCCGCAGCCTTTTTCCCAATGCGCCCGACGCGCTGGCCTTCGTCGTCCTCGTGCTGGCCATCTCGCTGACCGGCTGGGTGCAGTACGCACGCACCGTGCGCGGCTCCACGATGGTGGAGCGCAACAAGGAATATGTGCAGGCGGCCCGCGTCATCGGCGTCGGGTCCTTCCGCATCATGCGCCGCCATGTGCTGCCCAATGTGCTCGGGCCGGTGCTGGTGCTGGCCACCATCCAGATCGCCTCGGCCATCATCACGGAGGCGACGCTGTCCTTCCTCGGCGTCGGCGTGCCGGTCACCAGCCCGTCGCTGGGCACGCTGATCCGCAACGGCAACGACTACCTGTTCTCGGGCGAGTGGTGGATCACCGCCTGGCCCAGCCTGACCCTGGTGCTGATCACGCTCAGCGTGAACCTGCTCGGTGACTGGCTGCGCGACGCGCTCAATCCCCGTCTGCGATGACTGCACCCTTGTTAGAAGTCAGCCACCTGCGGGTGGAGTTCCCGACCCGCCGCGGCACGCTGCTGGCGCTGGACGACATCTCCTTCGCCATCGCGCCGGGCGAGATCCTTGGCGTCGTCGGCGAATCCGGCGCCGGCAAGTCGCTGACCGGCGCGGCCATCATCGGCTTGCTGGACCCGCCGGGCCGCATCGCCGCCGGCGAGATCAAGTTGGCGGGCCGGCGCATCGACAACCTGCCCTACGAGCAGATGCGCCGCGTGCGCGGCCGCGAGATCGGCGCCGTCTTCCAAGACCCGTTGACCTCGCTGAACCCGCTCTACACGGTCGGACACCAGCTCGTCGAGACGATAACAACCCACCTCGACCTCACGGCGGCCCAGGCTCGCAAGCGCGCCATCGAACTGCTGGCGTCGACCGGCATCCCGGCGCCTGAAGCGCGCATCGATCACTTCCCCCACCAGTTCTCCGGCGGCATGCGCCAGCGCGTCGTCATCGCGCTTGCGCTGGCGGGCGAGCCCAAGCTCATCGTCGCGGACGAACCGACGACGGCGCTGGACGTCTCCATCCAGGCGCAGATCATTGCGCTGCTGAGGAAGGTCTGCAAAGACCAGGGTGCGGCCGTCATGCTGGTCACGCACGACATGGGCGTCATCGCCGAGACCTGCGACCGAGTTGCGGTCATGTACGCCGGCCGCATCGTTGAGATCGGGCCCGTCGCCGATGTCATCCACCGCCCCGCCCACCCCTACACCGTCGGCCTGATGGGCTCCATCCCGGCCATGGACGAGGACCGCGAGCGCCTGCTGCAGATCGATGGGTCCATGCCGCGGCTGACGGCCATCCCGCCTGGCTGTGCCTTCAACCCGCGCTGCGGTCGCGTCGTCGAGCGTTGCCGCGTCGAGAGGCCTGACCTGGCCTCGGTCGGGGCGACCAGCGCCGCCTGCTGGCGGCCGGTGACCGTGGAGGTGGCACGATGAGCCAGCCTCTCGTCGAGGTGCGAGACCTCGCCAAGGTGTTCGACGTGTCGCCGCCCTGGCTGAACCGCGTCGTCGAGCGCAAGCCCAAGGCCTTCGTGCATGCGGTCGACGGCGTCTCCTTCGCCATCGAGCGCGGCCAAACGCTGGCGCTGGTCGGYGAAAGCGGCTGCGGCAAGAGCACGGTGGCGCGGCTGCTGGTCGGCCTCTACGGCGCGACGCGCGGCTCCGTGATCTTCGACGGCGAAGACATCGTCAAGACGCTGGCGGGTTCGGGTGCGGCCCCGCTGCGGCGGCGCATGCAGATGATCTTCCAGGATCCGTACGCCTCGCTGAACCCGCGCTGGAAGGTGCTGGACATCGTTGCCGAGCCGCTGCGCGAACACGGCCTGGTGACGCGCGACGCCGAGGCCCGCCAGCGCGTCGGCGAGTTGCTGAGCTCGGTCGGCCTCAACCCCGCCGACGCCGAGAAGTTCCCGCACCAGTTCTCCGGCGGCCAGCGCCAGCGCATCTCGATTGCACGGGCGCTGGCGACGAATCCGGAGTTCCTGGTCTGCGACGAACCGACCTCGGCGCTGGACGTCTCCGTGCAGGCCCAGGTCCTCAACATCATGAAGGACTTGCAGCGCGACAAGGGCCTGACCTACCTGTTCATCTCGCACAACCTGGCCGTCGTGCGCCATGTGGCGGACCGGGTCGGCGTCATGTACCTCGGCCGCCTTGTCGAGGTGGCGGGCAAGGCGGAGTTGTTCGCGCGGCCGCTGCACCCGTACACGCGCATGCTGCTGGATGCGATCCCCGACATCCACATGAGCGGCCGCGCSCGCACGCCGGTGCAGGGCGAGGTGCCCAACCCGCTCAACCCGCCCAGTGGCTGCAGCTTCCATCCGCGCTGCCCGCTGGCAAACGCCCGCTGCAAGGCCGAGCGGCCGGCGTTGCTGGAACTGCGTGGCGTGCGCGTGGCCTGCCACGCGGTGGAAGAGGGCAGGGCCTAGCGCGCGGATGCCGAGGCCGGTGCTGAAGCCGAATCGGTCGGCTTGGGCAGCGTCAGCGGCCCCTTCTGTCCACATCCCGCAAGGGCGGTAAGGGTGATCAGCAGCGCCGCAAGGCGCCCACCTACACTGACGGCAGTCTTGTTCATCTGCCCAGTTTATGTCCCTGTCCGACGCCGATTACCTCACCAAGGCCCACGCGCTGCTTGCCCGTATCGAGGAGCAGATCGACGCCTGGCTGGATGGCGACGTGGTCGACATCGACACCCATCGCACCGGGGGCCTGCTGGAGCTGAGCATGCCTGGCGGCAGCAAGATCGTGCTGAATACGCAGCCGCCGCTGCAGGAACTCTGGCTGGCCGCGCGCTCGGGCGGCTACCACTTCAAGTGGGACGGCGCGCAGTGGATCGACCGCGAAGGCCAGGAGTTCCTCGCGCGGCTGTCGCGCTGCGCGAGCGAGCAGGCCGGCCAGGCGCTGACGTTCAGCGCCTGATCCGCACTAGCGCTTGAACAGGTCGAGGATCGACTTTTTCTCGTCTTCCGTCGCCGCCGCCGGCGCATTCGGCTCGTTGGCGAGTTCGCGCACGCCGCTGCCGGCCGTGTACTCCTCGTAGAACCACTCGCCATTGACGTTGATGACGCCCTCGGGCGGCGTGATCTCGTCGACGGCCTTGTTGCGCAGCGCGTACTGCATGTACTCGATCCAAACCGGCAGGCTCAGGCCGCCGCCGGTTTCGCGGTCGCCGAGCTTGCGCGGCTGGTCGTAGCCTATCCAGACGATGGCGACCAGGTCTTTCTGGTAGCCGGCGAACCAGGCGTCCATGGAGTCGTTGGTCGTGCCGGTCTTGCCGTAGATGTCGGGGCGCTTCAGCGTGGCCTGCGCACGCGCCGCCGTACCGCTACGCGTGACCTCCTGCAGCAGGCTGCTCATCAGGAAGGCGTTGCGCGGCTCGATGGCACGGGCGTCGTCGCTCAGCGTGACGGGCAGGGCCTCGTAGAGCAGGCGGCCCTTGTTGTCGGTGATGCGGCTGATGAGCTGCGGGTTGACGCGAAAGCCGCCGTTTGCAAACACCGCATAGCCCTGGGCCATCTGCATCGGCGTGACGGAGCCGGCGCCGAGCGCCATCGTCAGATAGGCCGGGTGCTTCTCGGCCTCGAAGCCGAAGCGCGTCAGCCATTCCTGCGCGTAGCGCACGCCGATGGAGTGCAGCACGCGGATGGACACCATGTTCTTGGACTTGGCCAGGGCCGTGCGCAGCGGCATCGGGCCTTCGAACTTGCCGTCGTAGTTCTTGGGCTCCCAGGGCTGGCTGCCAGTGGTGCCGGCGTCGAAGAACAACGGCGCGTCATTGACGACGGTGGCCGGCGTGAAGCCCTTTTCCAGCGCTGCCGAGTAGATAAAGGGCTTGAAGCTGGAGCCCGGCTGGCGCCAGGCCTGCGTCACATGGTTGAACTTGTTCTTGGCGTAGTCGAAGCCGCCCACCATGGCGCGCACCTGGCCGTTGTGCGGGTCCAGCGAGACGAAGGCGCCTTCCACCTCTGGCAGTTGCGTGACGGTCCACTCGCCGCCGTCCTTCTGCTTCGGCCCCTTGACGACGCGGATGACCGCGCCGCGGCGGATGCGGGTCTTGGGGTTGCCCTTGTCGGACAGGCCGGAGGTGGCGGGCTTCAGGCCCTCGCCGACGATGGCGATGGTGTCGCCGCTCTGCAGCACGGCGGTGACCTTCTTGGGGTCGGCCTCCAGCACGACGGCGGCCAGCAGCTCATCGTTGGCCGGGTGATCGGTCAGTGCCTCGGCGATGCGTGCGTCCAGCGCCTTGGCGTCGCCCGGCAGGTCGGCGTAGGCCTCGGGGCCGCGGTAGACCTGGCGCTTCTCGTAGTCGAGGATGCCGCGGCGCAGCGCACGGTAGGCGGTGTTCTGCTCGGCGCTGTTCAGCGTCAGATACACGTTGAGGCCGCGCGAGTAGGCCTCGTCGCCGTACTGGCCGAAGATCAGCTGGCGCGCCGCCTCGGCGACGAATTCGGCGTGCGTGACCGACTCCTGCACCGGCCGGATGCGCAGCTTCTCGGCCTTGGCCTCGTCGCGCTGCTCCTCTGTGATGTAACCCGTCTCATACATCCGCTCGATGATGTATTGCTGGCGGATGGTGGCGCGCTTGGGGTTGTTGATGGGGTTGTAGGCCGACGGCGCCTTTGGCAGGCCGGCCAGCATGGCGGCCTCGGCAATGCTGAGCTTGTCCAGCGTCTTGCCGAAATAAACCTCGCTGGCCGCCGCGAAGCCATGCGCGCGGTGGCCCAGGAAGATCTGGTTCATGTAGATCTCGAGGATCTTTTCCTTGGGCAGGGCCGCTTCAATCTTGAGCGCCAGCAGGATCTCGTAGATCTTGCGGGTGAAGGTCTTCTCGGTCGACAGATAGAAGTTGCGGGCCAACTGCATCGTGATCGTCGACGCGCCCTGGCTGCGCGACTCGCCGACATTGGCCAGGCCCGCGCGGATGATGCCGAGGTAGTCGACGCCGCCATGCTGATAGAAGCGCGCATCCTCGATGGCCAGCACGGCCTCCTGCATCAGCTTGGGGATCTGCTCGATCGGCCGGTAGCTGCGCCGCTCCTCGCCGAACTCGCCCATCAGCACGCCGTCGCTGGACAGCACGCGCATCGGCAGCTTGGGGCGGTAGTCGGTCAGGCCGCCGATGTCGGGCAGGTTGGGATAGGCCAGAGCCAGGCCCAAGGCCAGCAGCAAGGCGACTGCGGCAACGCCACCCGCAAGCAGGCCCAGGCCCCACAACGCCAGATGACCCAGGCGGGATCTGAGCGAAACAGTCGAGCGGGAGGCGGAGGTAGAGCCGGCAGTTGCGGGGGCTGCACTGGGGGAGCTGGGCGCAGCGGAGCGAGGCTTGTCTTTCATGTGCCGGCAAGTCGCGCCTGCGGGCGCTTTGAAGAGAGTCGACCGATTATAGGAAGCGCCATGTGGGGCCTCTTGTATACCAAACCTGGCTACAAATGCCGTGCCAAACGAACGCTTCCCCTGTGTTTTTCAGGAGCTTGCAATCCTGTTTGATCGTGTATGTTTAGCAACGTGGCGTTACCAGCTCGCAGGGAAATCCCGTTCGGTGTCAATGGCTTTGCTGCTAGCATTCAAGTAACTTATTAATAGTCCGATACGTAACTCCACGCATCGGGGACAAAGGGCATGGGAATACTTGACGCACTTTTGGGTCGCAAGCACCCTGCGCTGATTGGCCTGGATATCAGTTCCTCCAGCGTCAAGCTGGTGGAGTTGAACCAGACCAAGAGCGGCGAATTCGTGCTGGAGCGTTTTGCGAGCGAGCCTTTCGAGAAAGGCTGGATCGTCGACGGTCAGATCGAGAAATTCGACGAAGTGGCCGATGCCGTGCGCCGCGTCGTGGCCCGCAGCGGCAGCAAGACCCGTGATGCCGCCCTTGCCATGCCCCAGTCGGCCGTCATCACCAAGAAGATCATGTTGCCGGCCGGCCTGCGCGAGGAAGAACTCGAGCTTCAGGTTGAGGCCGAAGCCAATCAATACATCCCCTTCTCGCTCGACGAGGTCAGCCTGGACTTCTGCGTCATCGGCCCCAGCCCGACGTCGGTGGGTGACGTCGAAGTGCTGATCGCTGCATCCCGCAAGGATCGGGTTCAGGATCGCCAGGGCCTGGCTGAAGCAGCGGGCCTGCGCCCCGTCGTGCTGGACATCGAGTCCCACGCCTCGCGCATGGCCATGGGCCGGCTCATCGCCGCACTGCCCAATGAGGGCCGGGACGCGCTCGTCGCCCTCTTCGAGATCGGCGCCGACACCACCAGCCTCAAGGTGCTGCGCGACGACGAACTGCTCTACGACCGCGACCAATCCTTTGGTGGCTCCCAGCTGACGCAACTCATCTCGCGCCAATACGGTTTCTCCTTCGAGGAGGCCGAGCAGAAGAAGTTGTCCAGCGATCTGCCGGAGGACTACGAGACCAGCGTGCTGACGCCCTTCGTCGATAGCCTGTCGCAGGAGATCGGCCGCGCGCTGCAGTACTTCTTCACCAGCACGCCCCACCACAAGGTGCATTACGTGATGCTGGCGGGTGGCACGGCGACGCTGCCGGGCCTCAAGGAGCGCGTGACCGATCTGACCGGCTTTGCCTGCATGGTGGTCAATCCATTCGACAGCATGGGCCTAGCCTCGACGGTGCGCGAATCCAAGTTGCAGCGTGAGGCGCCGTCCTATCTCACCGCCTGCGGCCTCGCGATGCGGAGGTTCTTCCAGTGATCCTGATCAACCTGCTGCCTTACCGCGAGGAAAGGCGCAAGCGGCGCAAGGCTGCCTTTTTTGCCGGTATGGGCCTGGCGGCCATCATCGGTGCGGGCATCGTCGTGGCTGCCTATCTGCTGCTGCAGTTCCTGACGCAGGAGCAGCAATCGCACAACCAGTACATCCAGAGCGAGATCACGCGGCTGGAGGCGCAGATCAAGGACATCGCCAACCTCAAGGCCGAGATCGAGTCGTTGAAGTCGCGCCAGCGCGCGGTGGAAGACCTGCAGACGGATCGCAACACGCCCGTGCAACTGCTCAACGACTTGGCGCGCCTGGCGCCTGAAGGCGTCTACCTGACCGCCATCCGTCAGGCCGACAAGGTGGTCACGGTCAGCGGCATTGCGCAGACCAACGAGCGGGTCTCCGAGTTCCTGCGCAATGTGTCGCGCGGTTCGGAATGGCTGGAAAAGCCGGACCTCATCGAGGTGAAACTGGCCAATGTCACCGCCAACACGCGCGACCAGCGTCGGCTGCTCGACTTCTCCATGAAGGTCTCGATCAAGGCGCCGCCGCGTGACCCTGCATCGGGCGCGTCTGCACCCAAGAAGGGCTGATGGCCATGGCTGCTTCCCTGCCCAAGTTCGATGTGAATGCCTGGTTTGCGGAATTCGCCAACCAGTTCAAGGATCTCAATTTCAAGGAGCCCGGCCAATGGCCCTGGGCGCCCAAGCTCGCGACTGCGTTGGCCGTGGTGCTGACCGTCGTCGGTGCCGGCTATATCGTCCTACTGCAGGACGAACAGGCTCGCCTGGAAGCCGAGCATGCTCGCGAGCCACAACTGCGCGAGGACTTCCGCAACAAGCTCGGCCAGGCCGTCAACCTGCCCGAACTGCGCAAGCAAAAAAGCCAGGTCGAGGAGTACGTGACCCAGCTTGAAAAGCAGTTGCCCGGCAAGGCAGAGATCGACTCCCTGCTGTCAGACATCAGCAGTGCCGGCGTCGGCCGCGGGCTGCAGTTCGAGCTGTTCCGGCCCGGCCAGATCCTCGTCAAGGACTACTACGCCGAGCTGCCCATCGCGGTGCGCGTGTCGGGCCGCTATCACGACATTGGCGCCTTTGCGGCCGACGTGTCCAACCTGTCGCGCATCGTCACGCTGCACAACCTCGTCGTGGTTGCGCCGGCCGCCCCGAACAGCCCGCTGAGCATGGAAGCGACCGCGCGCACCTACCGTTATCTGGATCCGACGGAAGTGGCCGAACAGAGGAAGGCCGCGGCCAAGGCAGCGGGAGGCAAGAAATGAGGCGCCAGCTGATTTGCATGGCCGCGCTGACGGCCCTGGCCGGCTGCGGTGGCGACCGGGAAGAATTGCGCCAGTGGATGGATCAGCAGCGCAAGGAGGCCAAGCCGTCGGTCACGCCGCTGCTGCCGCCCAAGAAATTCCTGCCCCAGCCTTATGAATCGAGCGCTGGCGTCGAGCCCTTCAGCACGCAGAAGCTCAGCGTCGCCATCAAGCAGGAAGCCGCCCAGCCCAATTCGCTGCTGACCGCCGAGATCAACCGGCGCAAAGAGCCGCTGGAAGCCTATCCGCTGGACAGCATGAACATGGTGGGCAGCCTGACGCGCGACAACCGGCGCTATGCGCTGCTGCGCGTCGACAACCTGCTCTACCAGGTCAAGGCCGGGGACTACCTCGGCCAGAACTTCGGTCGCGTCACCAAGATCAGCGAGACCGAAATCACGTTGCGAGAAGTCGTCCAGGACGCTGCGGGCGAGTGGATTGAACGCACCAGTACCCTCCAGCTACAGGAGAAGGGACGATGAAGACACTGCAGGAGAACAAGGCAATGGGCCGTAGCTGGTTGCTGGGGGTTGCCGTCGCGCTGTTGAGCGCGCCGGCAGCGTGGGCGCAGACCCAGATCAAGGCGATCAACACCAGCCAGCAAGCCGGTGTCGACGTCGTGCGCATCGAACTGAGTGAGCCGCTGTCGGCCGTGCCGACGGGCTTCACGGTGCAGACGCCGCCGCGCATCGCCATCGACCTGCCGGGCGTTGTCAACGCCATCGGTCGCAATGTCGTCGACATCAACCAGGGCAATCTGCGTTCGGCCAATGTGGCCCAGGCGGGGGACCGCTCGCGCATCGTGCTGAACCTGCGCCAGGCGTCCACCTACAGCGCCAAGCTGGAGGGCAGCGCCCTCGTGCTCGTGCTGAATGCCTCGGCTCCGGCGGCGCAGGCGCCCGGCGAGCCCATGCACTTTGCGCAGAGCATGAACAGCGCGCCGCAGCCCTTGCGCGACATCGACTTCCGTCGTGGCGCCGACGGTGCCGGCCGCGTCGTCGTCAATCTCCCGAGCAACCAGGTGGGGGTGGACATCCAGCAGCAGGGCCAAGGCCTCGTCGTCGAGTTCCTGCGTTCCAGCCTGCCCGAGAACCTGCGCCGCAAGATCGACGTGACCGACTTCGGCACGCCGGTGCAACTGATCACGACGACACAGGCGGGTGACCGCGTGCGCATGGTTGTCGAACCCAAGGGCAACTGGGAGCACAGCGCCTACCAGAGCGACAACCAGTTCGTGCTCGAAGTCAGGCAGCAGAAGGTCGACCCCAACAAGCTCACGCAGGGGCCGGGCTACTCGGGCGACAAGTTGTCGCTGAACTTCCAGAACATCGAAGTTCGCGCGCTGCTGCAGGTCATTGCCGACTTCACCAACTTCAACGTCGTCACCAGCGACACCGTGACGGGCAACGTCACGCTGCGCCTGAAGGACGTGCCCTGGGACCAGGCCCTGGACATCATCATGCAGGCCAAGGGCCTGGGCCTGAGGAAGTCCGGCAATGTGCTGTGGATCGCGCCCAAGGACGAACTGGCCGCCAAGGAAAAGCTCGACCTCGAGTCCAAGGCGGCCATCGCCCAGTTGGAGCCGGTGCGCACGCAGTCCTTCCAGCTCAATTACGTCAAGGCCGAGGAAATCGCCAAGGGGCTGACCGGGCAGAGCATCGGCTCCAGTTCCGGCGGCGGCAGTGGGGGTTCCGGTTCAGGCACCAAGATCCTGTCGCCGCGCGGCAGTGTCATCTCCGAGTCGCGTACCAACCAGCTCTTCGTGTCGGACATCCCGAGCAAGCTCGAGGAGATCCAGGCCATGATCGCCAAGATCGACATCCCGGTGCGCCAGGTGCTGATCGAGGCGCGCATCGTCGAAGCCAACGATCGCTTCGGCCGGGCGCTGGGCGTCAAGCTCGGTGGCTACGACGCACGCGGTCGAGCGGGTGGCATCCCGGGCTACAACGTCGGTGGCGACAACTACCTAACGGTCGGCAGCAACTACAACCTCGTCGGTTGGCAGACCCGCCAGACCTCGGTCGACCCGGGCTACAACAACACCAACGTCGTCAACCTGCCGGCCAACACCTCGTCGGACAGCTTTGCCGGTGCGGTGGCTCAGACGGTGGCCGTGTCGCTCTTCAGCGCAACCGCCAACCGCTTCCTGAATCTGGAGCTCTCGGCTCTGGAGTCCGACGGCAAGGGCAAGGTGGTATCCAGCCCGCGCATCATCACGGCCGACCAGGTCAAGGCCATCATCGAGCAGGGCGAGGAACTGCCCTACCAGGTCGCCACGGCCAGCGGTGCGACGTCCATCGCCTTCCGCAAGGCCAACCTCAAGCTCGAGGTCACGCCGCAGATCACGCCCGAGGGCAGCGTCATCCTGAACGTGGACGTCAACAAGGACAGCCGCGGCACGCTGACGCCCCAGGGCTATGCCATCAACACCAAGCACGCGCAGACGCAAGTGCTGGTGGAGAACGGCGGCACGGTCGTCATCGGCGGCATCTACACCCAGGACGAAGGTGAGACCATCAACAAGGTGCCGCTGCTGGGTGACGTGCCCTTCCTTGGCAACCTGTTCAAGAACAAGACGCGCACGACCTCCAAGACCGAGCTCTTGATCTTCCTGACGCCCAAGGTTGTCAGCGAACGGGCCGCAGTGCGCTGAAGCGCCAAGACATTCAGAGATATTCAGGAGTTCGAGCATGTTGCAAACCATCGTCACGCAGGGCTGGCGCCGCCTTGCCCAGGCTGCGCTGGGACTGGGAATGGCGGCCTTTCTGTCGGCCTGCGGCGGCGGTGGCGGCAGTGCCGGCGAGTCGGTGTTCCCGCCTGGCTCGGGCACCACGCCCAGCGCCCTGACGGCGCTGTCCGTCACTGGCAATTCGACCTTGGTCAACACGGGCACGGACACGCTGACGCTGACCGTGACGGCGCTGACCACCGGTAATGCCGCGCTCATAGGCGTTGCCACGCCCGTGGACTTCTCGGTCACCGCCGGTGCAGTTGTGACGCCTTCGGCCAAGACCACCAATACGGCGGACGGCAAGGTGACCGCCGCCGTCAGCCTCGTCGACAAGACGAGCCGGGAAGTCACCGTGACGGCCACCAGCGGCAGCATCACGCAGACCTTCAAGTTCAATGTGGTGGACAGCGTGACCGGCGGCAAGGTGGCCGACATTTCGCTGGTCGCTGACAAGACGGCGCTGCCGAACAACGGCACGCAGACGGTCACCATCACGGCGACGACGCTGGATGCGACGCGCGGTGCCGCGGGTGGGGCACCGCTGGTGTTCTCGGTCGAGGACCCCGTGACCAGCGGCGGCGCCTTCGTGACTGCGGACGGCTTGGCCACGACGACCAACAGCGGTACCGGCCAGCTCAGAGCGACCTTGTCGCTGGGCAGCAACCTGACCAACCGCACGATCAAGGTCAACGCCGTCAGTGGCACCGTGACCCGTTCGGTCAGCGTCGATGTCGTCGACTCCACGGCCGTCGTGCCGAAGGCGAACGACCTGACCATCAGCCTGAACAAGGCAACCATCGGCAACTCGGGCAGCGACGTCGTCGACGTTGTTGTCACGGCCGTGGACAAGGACCGCAACGCCGTCGCTGGCATCGACGTCACCTTCAGCGTGGACAGTAACGCCGTGCTGGTCGTGGGCAATGCCAAAACGGCTGCCGACGGCACCGCCAAGGCCTCGGTGACGATAGGCGCGGACCGCTCCAACCGGCAGGTCACCGTGACTGCCAAGAGCGGCACCTTCACGCGCCAGGCCTCCTTCCGCGTGAYGGGCGCCAAGCTGCAGGCGACGCTGCAACCGGCCACGTTGAAGGTGGGTGATCCCGGCCAGATCCAGTACACGCTTACCGACGTCAACGGCAACGCCATGGTCGGCTCGGCGATCACGGTGAGCGGTCCGGGTGCTTCGGTCGCGACTACGTGCCCGGGTGTCGCGCCAGGCGCCGCGAGCGTCACCGACGGCGGCGGCCGCTACCTCTACTGCTATGTTGCTGCCGGCTCGGGCCCGACGCTGATCACGGCTGCTGCCGGCGGCGCCAATCTGACGAGCACGGTACAGATAGACGCCAAGCTCGCCGATGTGCCCGCCGCCACCAACATTGCGTCGGCGACCTTCACGGTGGCACCCTCCGTCGTCAGCGTGAATGCCGTCGGGTCCAAGGACAACCGAGCCGAGTTGCGGTTGCTGTTCCTGACCAACAACAGCCAGCCGGTGCCCAATGTGCGCGTGCGCCTGGGTCTGGGCACCAACGCATCGGGTACGGATGGCGACATCAGCTCTGGCAAGGATGTGGTCATCACGTCCGATGCAGGCGGCGTGGCGGTCTCCAGTTTCGTGCCGGGCCAGCGCTCCAGTGCCACGGACCAGGTGACGGTCTATGCCTGCTACGGCAAGGACGACACCGTCGCGACCATCGCGGCCTGCCCCGCCGCGAACCTGCTGTCGGTGTCCCTGACGGTGGTCGAACAGCCGCTTTCCATCTCCATCGGCACCGACAACCTCATCGGCGAAGGCGCCAACACCTTGACCTACACCCAGAAGTTCACGGTGCTGGTGGTGGATGCGGCAGGCAACCCCAAGTCCGACGTTCAGTTGACCCCGGTGCTCGATCTGCCGAGCTATCAGAAGGGCGTCTGGATCTTTGACACCGTTGCGAAGCAATGGGTTCAGGTGGTCACGGCGGCCTGCATCAATGAGGACGGGTCGCTCAACGGCTTCCGCAATGGCACGATTGAAACCTCTCCCACCAGCGAAGACGTCAACGGTAGTGGCCAGCTGGACCCGCGCAAGTCCGATGTGTCCATCACGATGGTCGGGGCGACCAAGACCGACAGCAATGGCTCGGCTGTGCTGCGCATCGAGTACCCCAAGAGCTACGGCAGCTGGACCGAGTACTCCATCAAGGTGACGGCTTCGGGCGTGGTCAGCCCGCCGGCCTGGTATGGTCGTCTCGCGACGGCTCAGACCCGGTTGCTGAGCGACCTGCGTGGCAACCAGCAGATCACGGCTGTCCCGGTCGCCGCGGTGAAGAGCGAAGGAGAGCCGCCGTTCGTGACCAGCCCCTACGGCAAGGTCGGATCCTGCACCGACAGAGACTGATGTCGTCGCCGGAGGGCATCTGAATCCAGCGGTCATCGCCCTCGTCGGCATGCCCGGCGGTGGCAAGTCCACCGTCGGCAAACAACTGGCACGCCAAATTGGCGTGCCTTTTGTCGACTCGGACCAGGAAATCGAGCTGCGCATCGGCGGCAGCATCAAGCAGTTCTTCGAGCACCACGGCGAGGAGGCCTTTCGGGACATCGAGACGGAAGCGATAGCCGATCTGCTGGCGCGGCCGGGCGACTGCGTGCTGGCCACGGGTGGCGGCGCGGTGCTGCGCGAGCGCAACCGCGAGCTGCTGCATGGCGGCTCGACGGTGCTCTATCTGCGCTCCACGCCCGAGGACCTGTTCCGCCGCCTTCGCCATGACACGACCCGGCCATTGCTGCAGGTGAAAGACCCGCTGGCCAAGCTGCGCGAGCTGCATCAACAGCGCGACCCTCTCTACCGCCGCTGCGCCCACTATGTGCTGGAGAGCGCCCGGCCGTCGGTCCATTCGCTGGTCAACATGGCCTTGACGCAGTTGGAGCTGGCCGGTTTGCTGGACCCGAATCGGGTACCCGCCACCGTCGGCGCGGAACCCCAGTAGCGCAGTCGAGGAGAGGGCGGCTCTTACACTTGGCCGATGCCTGCTCCCGATACTGTCCACATTCATCTCCCCGGCGACCGCAACTACGAGATCCGCATCGGCACCGGCCTCTTGAACGAGCCGGCCAGCTGGCAGGGGCTGCCCAAGGCAGCTGCGGCCGTCATCGTCAGCAACGAGACCGTGGCGCCGCAGTATGGCGAGCGCCTTCGTGAACGCCTGCGGGCCGTCTATGCCCGCGTCGACCTGGTCGTGCTGCCCGATGGCGAGCAGCACAAGGGTTGGGAGAGCCTGAACCGCATCTGCGACCACCTGCTGGGCCAGGCGCTGGACCGCAAGACGGTGCTGTTCGCACTGGGCGGCGGAGTCATCGGCGACATGACCGGCTTCGCGGCCGCCATCTACATGCGCGGCGTGCCCTTCGTGCAGGTGCCCACCACGCTGCTGGCCCAGGTCGATTCCTCGGTGGGCGGCAAGACGGCCATCAACCATCCGCTCGGCAAGAACATGCTGGGCGCTTTCTACCAGCCCGAGCGCGTCATCGCCGATCTCGACACGCTGGACACCTTGCCTGATCGCGAGCTTCGCGCCGGCCTCGCTGAGGTCATCAAGTACGGCCCCATCGCCGACGCAGGCTTCCTGTGCTGGATCGAGGACAACCTCGATGCGCTGCTGGCCCGCGACAAGGCCGTGCTGGGCTACGCGGTGCGCCGCAGCTGCGAGATCAAGGCCGATGTCGTTGGCCAGGACGAGAAGGAACAGGGCCTGCGCGCCATCCTCAATTTCGGCCACACCATCGGCCATGCCATCGAGTCTGGCCTGGGCTACGGCGCCTGGCTGCATGGCGAGGCCGTCGCCTGCGGCATGGTGCTGGCGGCTGACCTGTCCCAACGCATGGGGCTGGTGCCAGTCGACTTCGTCGAGCGGCTGCGTACTCTTACAGTGCGCGCCGGCCTGCCGGTGCAGCCGCCGAAGCTGGGCGCCGAGCGCTACCTGCAGCTGATGCGGGTCGACAAGAAGGCCGAGGCCGGGGCGATCCGTTTCGTGCTCATCGAACAACTGGGCCAGGCCGGCCTGCATGCCGTGCCCGACACGTTGATCGCCGAAACGCTCGTCGCCCACGGAGCGGCCTGATGGCGCAGCCGCGCCCGCCCTATGCCGCCGACCCGGCGCGCAGCCACGGCCGCCGCCTGCCGGAGCCGGCCGCGCCGACGCGCAGCGAGTTCCAGCGCGACCGCGACCGCATCATCCACAGCACGGCCTTCCGCCGCCTCGTCTACAAGACCCAGGTCTTCCTCAACCACGAGGGCGATCTGTTTCGCACGCGGCTGACGCACTCGCTGGAGGTTGCGCAGTTGGGCCGCTCCATCGCGCGCAGCCTGGGTCTGGACGAAGACCTCGTCGAGGCTGTGGCGCTGGCGCACGACCTGGGGCACACGCCCTTCGGCCACGCCGGCCAGGACGTGCTGGACGACTGCATGCGCGGGCACGGCGGTTTCGAGCACAACCTGCAGTCGCTGCGCGTCGTCGACCAACTGGAGCAGCGCTACCCGGAGTTCGACGGCCTCAACCTCTGCTTCGAGACCCGCGAGGGCATCCTCAAGCACTGTTCGCGCCGCAACGCCGAACTCATCGAGGCTGCGGAGCCGGGGGGCATTGCGACGCGTTTCCTGCACGGCGGCCAGCCCAGCCTTGAGGCGCAGCTGTGCAATCTCGCCGACGAGGTCGCCTACAACGCCCATGACGTGGATGACGGCGTGCGCTCGGGTCTCATCGAGCTGGAGCAGTTGCTGGAAGTTGAGCTGGTGCGCGAGCACTGGCGCGCGGCGTTGGACGCTCACCCGCAATTGGCCGGCAAGCGCCTGCTGTTCGAGACCATCCGCCGCATGCTGTCGGCGCAGGTCTACGACATCATCGACGCGACCCGCTCGGCCCTGGCCGAAGCAGCGCCTGGGGATGCCGACGCGGTGCGGCGCTGCGAGAAGCCGCTGCTGCGCTTCAGCCCCGACATGCGCGCCAAGAGCACGGCGCTGAAGCGCTTCCTGTTCGCCAACCTGTACCGCCACCCGCAGGTCCAGTCGACGCGGGCACGCGCCGAAGAAGTGTTGCGCGATCTCTTCGCGCTGTACGCCGGCGACGCGACACAGATGCCGCCGGACTTTGCCGAGCGCACAGACCGCGAGCGGGCCTGCACCGACTACATCGCCGGCATGACCGACCGCTTCGCCATCCGCGAGCATCAAAGGATGACGGGCAAGAGCCTCTTCTAAAAATGGGGTCAGAGTCGATTATGCTGGTCGCCGCGCCTGACCGGGACGACAAGGACACGCATGGCTCGACTCCCCAGATTGATCCTGCCGGATCAGCCTCATCACGTCATCCTGCGCGGCAATAACCGCCAGGCCATCTTCTTCAGCGACCTCGATCGCGAGCATCTGCTCGCCACGTTGGCGGAGGCGGCCTTGCAGTACCGCGTCGCCGTCCACGCCTACGTGCTGATGGACAACCACCTCCACTTGTTGCTGACGCCCCCCACGGCGGACGCCCTCAGCCGCATGATGCAGTCCCTCGGGCGGCGCTATGTGGGCTGGTTCAACGCGCGCCATCAGCGCAGCGGCACGCTGTGGGAAGGGCGCTTTCGCGCCGGGCTGATCGAGGGTGAGCGCCATCTGCTGGCTTGCATGCGCTACATCGAACTCAATCCTGTACGCGCCGGCCTGTGCACTGAACCGGCGCAATGGCCTTGGTCCAGCGCGACCCATCACCTGGGCTTGGCCCGCAATGTGCTAATCACCGAGCACGAGATGTACTGGCTGCTCGGTAACACGCCGTTTGAGCGCGAACACGCCTATCGCGAGTTCATGGAACAGGGCGTCGCGACGGCCGAGCAGGCGGAATTCACCGATGCGGTGCTGCGTGGGCGCCCCGTCGGCAGCGATGCTTTCCTGAGGCCGCTCGCTGCAGATCACGCAGCCGTCGTCAATCGCCGTCCGCGGGGCCGGCCTCGAAAACCTTTGTCTTGACTGTGGCCCTATTTATTTTGATGGCTAATCTATCAGCTTAATAAATAGACTCTGACCCCATTTTATGAGGGTTGATGCCTTGATTCTGCTGCGGTACGCTCGCCGCTGTTGTGTTCCAGGAGGGCGCCATGAGCCACGCCGCGCAGATTCAGTCCGAGATCCAAGACCTTGCCGAAAACGGGCTCTACCGGCCGGCCAATGAGAAGGACGCTTGCGGCCTCGGCTTCGTGGCTCATATCAAAGGTCACAAGGCGCACAACATCGTCCAGCAGGGCCTGAAGATCCTCGAGAACCTGGACCACCGCGGCGCGGTCGGTGCCGACAAGCTCATGGGCGACGGCGCCGGCATCCTGATCCAGGTGCCTGACGAGTTCTACCGCGAGGAGATGGCCAAGCAGGGCATCAACCTGCCGCCCCCCGGCGAATACGGCGTCGGCATGATCTTCCTGCCCAAGGAAGCCGCTTCCCGCCTGGCCTGCGAACAGGAACTCGCCCGTGCCATCAAGGCCGAGGGCCAGGTCTTGATCGGCTGGCGCGACGTGCCGGTGGACCGCGACATGCCCATGTCGCCCACCGTGCGCGAGAAGGAGCCGGTGATCCGCCAGATCTTCATCGGTCGCGGTCAGGACATCATCGTCCCCGACGCGCTCGAGCGGAAGCTCTACGTCATCCGCAAGACGGCCTCCAGCGCCATCCAGGCACTCAAGCTCACGCACAGCCGCGAGTACTACGTGCCCAGCATGAGCTGCCGCACCATCATCTACAAGGGCCTGCTGCTGGCGGATCAGGTCGGCAAGTACTACAAGGACCTTGCCGATCCGCGCGTCGTCTCGGCCATCGCCCTCGTCCACCAGCGCTTCTCCACCAACACCTTCCCCGAGTGGCCGCTGGCCCACCCCTATCGCATGGTCTGCCACAACGGCGAGATCAACACGGTCAAGGGCAACTTCAACTGGATGCGGGCGCGCGAAGGCGTCATGAAGTCTCCCGTGCTGGGCGACGACCTGCAGAAGCTCTACCCGATCAGCTTCGAGCACCAGTCCGACACGGCCACCTTCGACAACGCGCTCGAACTGTTGACGATGTCCGGCTACCCGCTGGCCCACGCCGCCATGATGATGATCCCGGAGGCCTGGGAGCAGCACGAAGGCATGGACGAGCGCCGCCGCGCCTTCTACGAGTACCACGCCGCCATGATGGAGCCCTGGGACGGCCCCGCCGCGATGGCCTTCACGGACGGCCGTCAGGTCTGCGCCGCGCTGGACCGCAACGGCCTTCGCCCGGCCCGCTACTGCATCACCGATGACGACCTCGTCGTCATGGCCTCGGAAAGTGGCGTGCTGCCCATCCCCGAGAACAAGATCGTCAAGAAGTGGCGCCTGCAGCCCGGCAAGATGTTCCTCATCGACCTGGAGCAAGGCCGCATCGTCGACGACGAAGAGCTGAAGAACCAGTTCGCCAACGCCCGCCCCTACCGTCAGTGGATCGAGAACGTCCGCGTCAAGCTGGACGACATCGCCGTCGCACCCGAGGCCGCGCGCCCCGGCTTCACGACCTCGCTGCTGAACCGTCAGCAGGCCTTCGGCACGACGCAGGAAGACATCAAGTTCCTGCTCGCCCCGATGGCCGCCAACGGCGAAGAAGGCATCGGCTCGATGGGCAACGACTCGCCGCTGGCGGTGCTGTCGAACAAGAACAAGCCGCTCTACAACTACTTCAAGCAGCTGTTCGCCCAGGTCACGAACCCGCCGATCGACCCGATCCGCGAAAACATCGTGATGTCGTTGAACAGCTTCATCGGCCCCAAGCCGAACCTGCTGGACATCAACGCCGTCAACCCGCCGATGCGTCTGGAAGTCAGCCAGCCCATCCTGGACTTCGACGACATGGCGCGCCTGCGCGGCATCGCTGGGCCGACCAACGGCAAGTTCAAGTCCAGCGAGCTCGACATCACCTACCCGGCCCCGTGGGGACGTGCCGGCGTCGAAGCGCAACTGGCCTCGCTGTGCGCCTCGGCCGTGGACGCGATCAAAAGCGGCCACAACATCCTCATCATCACGGACCGCCACCTCAGCGCTGACCGCATCGCCATCCCCGCGCTGCTGGCCCTGTCCGCCGTCCACCACCACCTCGTGCGTGAAGGCCTGCGCACGACGGCCGGCCTGGTCGTCGAGACCGGCACCGCGCGCGAGGTGCACCACTTCGCCGTGTTGGCCGGTTATGGCGCTGAAGCCGTCCACCCCTACCTCGCGCTGGAAACGCTCGAGTCCATGAAGGACGAACTGCCGGCCAAGCTGACCGCCGAGCAGGCCCGCTACAACTACATCAAGGCCGTGGGCAAGGGTCTGTCCAAGATCATGTCCAAGATGGGCATCTCGACCTACATGTCCTACTGCGGCGCGCAGATCTTCGAGGCCATCGGCCTGAGGGCGGACTTCGTCGAGAAGTACTTCCGCGGCACGCCCACGCAGGTCGGCGGCATCGGTGTGTTCGAGGTGGCCGAGGAAGCCATCCGCATGCACGAGGGCGCCTTCGGCGACGACCCGCTGCTGGACAGCATGCTGGACGCCGGCGGCGAGTACGCCTGGCGCACCCGCGGTGAAGACCACATGTGGACGCCCGACGCCATTGCCAAGCTCCAGCACGCTTCGCGCGCCGGCAAGTTCGAGACGTACAAGGAATACGCGCAGATCATCAACGACCAGAGCAAGCGCCACATGACGCTGCGCGGTCTGTTCGAGTTCAAGTTCGATTCCTCCAAGGCCGTGCCGCTGGAGGAGGTCGAGTCGGCCGCCGACATCGTCAAGCGCTTCGCCACCGGCGCCATGTCGCTGGGCTCCATCTCCACCGAGGCGCACGCCACGCTGGCCGTCGCCATGAACCGCATCGGCGGCAAGAGCAACACGGGCGAGGGCGGCGAAGACCCGGCCCGCTACCGCAACGAGCTCAAGGGCATCAAGATCGTCCAGGGTGCCAAGATCGGCGACGTGCTGGGCCACAAGATCATGGAGGCCGACTACGAGCTGCAAGAGGGCGACAGCCTGCGCTCCAAGATCAAGCAGGTCGCGTCGGGCCGCTTCGGTGTCACCACCGAATACCTCGTCAGCGCCGACCAGATCCAGATCAAGATGGCCCAGGGCGCCAAGCCAGGTGAGGGCGGCCAACTGCCCGGCGGCAAGGTGTCCGAGTACATCGGCATGCTGCGCCACTCGGTGCCCGGCGTCGGCCTCATCAGCCCGCCGCCCCACCACGACATCTACTCCATCGAGGACCTGGCCCAGCTCATCCACGACCTGAAGAACGTCAACCCGCGTGCTGACGTGTCGGTCAAGCTGGTCTCGGAAGTCGGTGTCGGCACCATCGCCACCGGCGTGGCCAAGGCCAAGGCCGACCACATCGTCATCGCCGGCCACGACGGCGGCACGGGCGCCTCGCCCTGGTCGTCCATCAAGCACTGCGGCACGCCGTGGGAGCTGGGCCTGGCCGAGACGCAGCAGACCCTCGTCGTCAACCGCCTGCGCGGCCGCGTGCGCGTGCAGGCCGACGGCCAGATGAAGACCGGTCGCGACGTCGTCATCGGCGCGCTGCTGGGCGCCGACGAGTTCGGCTTCGCCACCGCGCCGCTGGTGGCCGAGGGCTGCATCATGATGCGCAAGTGCCACCTCAACACCTGCCCGGTGGGCGTGGCCACGCAGGACCCGGTGCTGCGCAAGAAGTTCTCCGGCCGCCCCGAGCACGTCGTCAACTTCTTCTTCTTCGTCGCGGAGGAAGCGCGCCAGATCATGGCCCAGCTCGGCGTGCGCAAGTTCGACGAACTGATCGGTCGCTCTGACTGGCTGGACACCAAGAAGGCCATCTCGCACTGGAAGGCCAAGGGCCTGGAGTTCGGCCGCATCTTCCATCGCCCGGTCGTGCCAGCCGACGTGGCCCGCATCCACAACGACGTGCAGGACCACGGCCTGGGCCGCGCGCTGGACGTCAAGCTCATCGAGAAGTGCCTGCCCGCCTTCGAGAAGGGCGAGAAGGTGCAGTTCATGCAGGAAGTGACCAACGTGCGCCGCACGGTGGGCGCGATGCTGTCTGGCGAGCTGATCCGCCGCCGCCCCGAGGGCCTGCCCGACCAGACCGTGCACATCCAGATGGAAGGCACCGGCGGCCAGAGCTTCGGCGCCTTCCTGGCGCACGGCATCACTTTCTATCTGATCGGTGACGCCAACGACTACACCGGCAAGGGCCTGTCCGGCGGCCGCGTCGTCGTGCGCCCCAGCATCGACTTCCGTGGCGACGCGACGAAGAACATCATCGTCGGCAACACCGTGCTGTACGGCGCGACGCGCGGCGAGGCCTTCTTCCGCGGCGTGGCGGGCGAGCGCTTCGCGGTGCGCCTGTCGGGCGCCACGGCGGTCGTTGAAGGCACGGGCGACCACGGCTGCGAGTACATGACCGGCGGCACGGTTGCCGTGCTGGGCAAGACCGGACGCAACTTCGCTGCCGGCATGAGCGGCGGCATCGCCTACGTCTACGACGAGGACGGCCACTTCGCCAAGCGCTGCAACACCAGCATGGTCTCGCTGGAGAGGCTGATGACCGCGCGGGAACAGGAAGCGGGCGTCGACAAGGCCATCTGGCACCGCACCAAGGGTGTCGACGGGGTGGACCGCGAGGCCCAGACCGACGAGGCCATCCTGCGCAAGCTGCTGGAAGACCATCACCGCTGGACCGGCAGCCAGCGTGCGCGCGACATCCTCGACCACTGGGCCGAGGCGCGTACCAAGTTCATCAAGGTGTTCCCGAACGAATACCGCCGCGCTTTGGGCGAACTGAACGCCGCCAAGCAAGCCGCCACCACCATCGCTCAGGCCAAGGCGCCTGCTGCGGCCAAGGTCTAAGGAGAAGAAGCGTGGGAAAAGTCACCGGCTTCATGGAGTACGAACGTCTGGAAGAGGGCTACGAGCCCGCGCCGGTTCGTCTGAAGAACTACAAGGAATTCGTCATCGGCCTGAACGTCGATCAGGCCAAGCAGCAAGGCGCGCGCTGCATGGACTGCGGCACGCCGTTCTGCAACAGCGGCTGCCCGGTCAACAACGTCATTCCGGACTTCAACGACCTGGTCTACAAGGGCCGGCCGGAGGACTGGAAGAACGCCATCACCGTTCTGCACAGCACCAACAACTTCCCCGAGTTCACCGGCCGCATCTGCCCCGCACCCTGCGAGGCCGCCTGCACGCTGAACGTCAATGACGACGCCGTCGGCATCAAGTCCATCGAGCACGCCATCATTGACCGCGCCTGGGCCGAAGGCTGGGTCACGGCGCAACCGCCGAAGGTCAAGACCGGCAAGAAGGTGGCCGTCGTCGGCGCCGGCCCCGCCGGCCTGGCGGCAGCCCAGCAGCTGGCCCGCGTCGGCCACAGCGTCACCGTGTTCGAGAAGAACGATCGCGTCGGCGGCCTGCTGCGCTACGGCATCCCGGACTTCAAGATGGAGAAGTCCCACATCGACCGCCGCGTCGAGCAGATGAAGGCCGAGGGCGTCGAGTTCCGCACCGGCGTGATGGTCGCTTCGCTGCCTGAAGGCTCCAAGGTCACTAACTGGGCGACAGAGACGATCAGCGCCGATGACCTGAAGGCGCAGTTCGACGCCGTCGTGCTGACCGGCGGTGCCGAGCAGTCGCGTGACCTGCCTGTGCCCGGCCGTGAGCTCTCCGGCGTGCACTTCGCGATGGAGTTCCTGCCGCAGCAGAACAAGATCAACGCCGGCGACAAGTTGAAGAACCAGCTGCGCGCCGACGGCAAGCACGTCATCGTCATCGGCGGCGGCGACACCGGCAGCGACTGTGTCGGCACCAGCAACCGCCACGGCGCCAAGAGCGTCACCCAGTTCGAGCTGCTGCCCCAGCCGCCCGAAGTGGAAGACCGCCCGATGACCTGGCCCTACTGGCCGATCAAGCTGCGCACCTCGTCCAGTCACGAAGAGGGCTGTGAGCGCGAGTTCGCCATCGCCACCAAGGAATTCCTGGGTGAGAAGGGCAAGCTCACCGGCGTCAAGACCGTGCGCCTGCAATGGCAGGGCGGCAAGATGACCGAGGTCGAAGGCAGCGAGCAGATCCTGAAGGCCGACCTGGCGTTGCTGGCCATGGGCTTCACGGCCCCGGTCGCGACCGTGCTGGAAGCCTTCGGCGTCGACAAGGATGCGCGCGGCAACGGCAAGGCGTCGACCGAAGGTGTGAACGCCTACAAGACCAACGTCGACAAGGTCTTCGCCGCCGGCGACATCCGCCGTGGCCAGAGCCTGGTCGTCTGGGCCATCCGCGAAGGCCGCCAGGCCGCGAAGGCGGTGGACGAGTACCTGATGGGCGTGAGCAGCCTGCCGCGCTAAGGCGAAGGGTTGGGCGCGATCTCGCGCGGCGCCGGGAGGGCGCCGGCGAGGCAGCGCGCCGCGTCCTGTGCGGCGCCGGGCAGCCAGGCCAGCTTGGCGGCGGCGGCCTCCGGATCGAAGCGGACGAGCAGGCAATACCCCGTGCCCTGCGGGGCATGAAGGCGGGCCTGCTTCAGCCCGAGCTCAGTCACCTTCTGAAAGCCAAGCGGCACGCCAGGCGTCGCCGCCGTGATGACGGTCCGGGCCATGCCTTGATCGTCCAGCACGAGATGGGCGCGTACTTCGGCGCCGCCTGCGGGCAGGGGCGCATCGGGGAAGTCGATGCACGGTGGCCCGCCTTCGAACGAAGGCGCCGCCTCGTCGCTCGATCCTGTCGTCGTAGCGGCCGCTGTTGTTGCCGGTCCCTGGGGAAGCGGCGGCGCCTCGGTCACTTCTGTCTCGGGCAGAGCCGCCGCAACGGTGGGGGCTTCAGCTTGCTGCAGCCGTACCGACAGCGCCGCCCCAGCCGGATGCGCCGGGCGCTCCGTGCCCGGCGTCTGGTGCAGCAGCAAGGCGGCATGCGCGCCCATCGCCAGGGCGACGCAGGCCGCCATGGCTTTGGCGGTCTTCACGCGCTCACTGCTGCAGCAGGTCGCGCCAGGAGATTCGGCGGGTGCCCGTGCTCTGTGTCTGCACCGGCGGCTTCTCTTCCCGGATGCAACCCGTGGAACAGATGACGATGCCGCCGTAGTCGCCATTCGGCAGCGCCGTGACGGTCATGCGTGAGGACGTCGCGTTGCCTTGCGACACGCTGGACACGTTCTTGGCGTCGACCGGGGCGCCGGTCCGGTAGTCGAAGTAATTGAGCCAACTGCTGCCGTCCGCACTGCAGACGTTGCCGGCCTCGACGACGTTGGACGTCACGATCAATGTGCCAAGGATGAGTTGCGGGTCGGTGTTGACCCGTTCGCGGCTCTGCGGCAAGTCGACGAACCATCCGCCGTCCGTGGCCAGGTTGACCGCCCTGGGTGCGTTGTTCGTGCGCACGACCTGACCGACCTTGCAGGTGGTCGTGCCGGCAGGGCAGATGCCAGCCGTCAGCGTCTGCTCGACAAACTTGTTCCCCGTGTTGCGCGGGTCGCCAATGTCGGTGGTGTTGAGCTTGTCCCGGATGCCGTAGATGCTCTGCGAGCTGGTGTCGTTCAAGTCGGCAGCGCCGAGGTAGCGGCCTGTGCCGACGAAGACCATCACATAGGTGCCGACCAGGCCCAGCTCGGGGCGCGAGGTGACGGGTTGGGGCACGCCGGTCTTGGACCTGAGCGTGGCGAGGCGCTGGGCCTCGTAGCCCGCTGGACCGAGGATGTTGTTGACGTCGAAGCGCCAGAGATTGCCGAGGTTGTCGCCGGCATAGACACGCTGCTTGGTGTTGTCGGCGTCGCCATCGTCCACCCAGGCCGTGATGTGGGCCAGGCCCGAAGGCGTGGTGACATCGCCGGCGCCGGTGGAGATGCTGCGGATCAGCGCGCCTGTAGCGGCGTTGAGGACGTACAGACGGCCGACGCCATCGCCCGGCGACACGTTGTTGTAGCCCGAGCCGAACATGACCACCCAGGTGCCGTCCCTGAGCTTGCCGATCTCCGGCTTGCCTGCGGTCAGGCCGAGGTTGTTGTCGGTGAATTCCCACAGCGCCTTGGGCTCCGCCGGGTTGGTCACGTCCAGCGCGTAATAGCTGCGGCCGCCGGCGCCCTGACCGCCGATGAGGATGGTGCGCCATTCGCCGTTGATGCGGACATCGCGGGCGATGGGCGAGCCATCGACGAAGTACTGATGCTGGGTGGCGTACTGCTTGTCGGCCAGCTTGTAGAGGTTGGGCAGCACGGCCGTCGGCACATAGGCCCACACCTCCGCGCCGGTGTCTGCGCGGAAGGCGTGCAGCATGCCGTCATTGGCCGCGACATAGACCATGCCGGTGCGGGCGGCCGCCGTGGCCTTGTAGCCGTTGTAGCCCTCCTCAACGTAGTTGACCAAGGACTTGGAGACGTAGGCTGCCTCGGAGTTGATGATGTCGCCCAGCACATGGGCGCGCTGGCGGAAGTACTTGGCGGGGTCGCCCAGTTCGCCTTCGTTGTTGCGCTGACCGCGCAGGTAGTTCACCAGCGGTTCGCCGGCAGCGGCGAGCTGGTCGATGGCGCTCAGGCAGTAGGGGCCAAAAGCGCAGAACTGACTCAGGGAGCGGCCGCTGGTCGTCAGGTTGGCCAGGCCGAAATTGGCTTTCTCGGTGGCGCTCATCGACGCCCACGCGAACGGCTTGAGCTTGCTGGTTTCAGCGGCCGCGAACATGTAGACAGTGCGCGAGGTGTTGGCGTCCAGCAGGGTGCGCGCCGACCAGTTGGGCGTATCTGTATTCACCGAGCCCGTCTCTATGCTCATCTCCAGGCTGCGCACTTCGCCGGACCATTCCGAAGAGATGAAGTTGGAGACGAAGATCTTGTTGTCCCCCGTCGAGATGTTGGGGTTGCTGACCGAGGCGGCCGCTGCGGCGCCGGTCTGGCCGTCCAGCGCCTTGATGGCGCTGGCCAGGCCGGTGTAGAGCGACGTCGGGTTGGAGGCGCTGAAGTAGGTGCCGCCGCCGTTGACTGCCGCGTGCCAGAGGTCGTCGATGGTGGTCAACGTGTTGCTCGCCGGCGTGGGCCAGTTGCAGTCGCCACTGGTCTGCCAGGAGCAGATCCCGGCGTCGGTATTGGGTGTCACACCGGCTTTGACCGAGTAGAAGTCGCCGCTGACATCCGTCAGGTAGTTCGGCGAGAACTGCATGTAGCCCGAGGCGCCCAGGCCCAGGGTGAAGGTCTTCATGTTCTGCACTTCGTGCGGCTTGATGGCCGTGTTGGTGCTGTTGCCGCAGACGTCGGCCCCCGTGCCGCTGCCGCTGAGGCAGGCGGCGCTGCCGGTGGTGCCGGTGCGCAGGTCGGTGTTGGCGTAGTAGGCCGACACGTCGGCCAGCGTGTTGGGCGTGGCGTTGCCGTCAAGCCTGGGTCGATCCAGCGTGCCGTCCTGGTCGCCGATTTCGGTGCCGTCCAGGTTGGTGGGCGTCGTGGTTTCGTTCCAGAACCCGTCGGTGGACAGGATGGTGAAATTGCGCTGACAGGAGTACTGGATCGGGTCCTTGACGGTCGACCCGTTCAGCGTGGTGTTGTTCAGCTTGCCGGCAAAGAGCTTGCCGGCGGTCGACAGCGCGGCGCGCAGCGGCGTCGAGTTGTTGGGTTTGGCCGCCACGAGCTTGGAGAACCAGTTCGTCTTCTGGACATAGCCGGTGGCGCTCACGTCTTCGAAGGTGTTCAGGTTCAGGTAGTCCCTGCTCGTGCTGTTGTTGATGCTGAGGTAGCCGACGCGGCGGTTGTTGCCGATGCCGCCGAAGGCCAGGGCCGCCGAGGACTTCATCGACTGCATCCGCGAGTGGTAGTAGGTCCACCAGTTCGCGAAATTGGTCATCTCCTCGTCGTAGGTGCAGATGCCGGCAGTCTTCCTGGTGTAGATGTCCGCACAGTCGCTGCGGGCGACGGGCCGCGAGAACGGGGCAGCAGTTGACACGATGTCAATGCGCTGGAAGCGACCGGTATAGCTGCCCGGGACGGCAGCTACGGCGGGTGCATAGCCGCTGAAGGCCGGCGTGTTGTTGTCCAGCGGGAAGGTGCAGTTGCCCGGTGTGCGCGTGAGCGAGATCGTGGCCGTGGTGTTGAGATCGGCCGGGGCGGTGATGGTGACGGTGCGGCCGCTGTTGGTGATGACGGCCGTGTAGCCCGTCGCCGTCTTGGCGTTGATCTGGTCCTTGATATTCGTGCCGATGGTGTTGCGGTTGTTGCTGGAGGTCGTGCTGGCGTTGAGCAGGTTCAGGCCGCCCACCGTCACTGCGGTGACCTGGATGTTGCAGCTCGGGGTGCCCGTGATCGTGAACGTGACCTTGGCGCGGGTGGACGGGGCGCCTGCGGAACCGGCAGAGAAGAACTTGGTCGGGAAGCGGGCAAAGGAGAACGTGCCGTTGCGCGTGGCCTGGCAGGCGGCGACGGCCGGGCTTGAGGCCCGGGAGTCTGCGTCCGTCTTGCACCATCGCAGCGGCGCCGGGATGGTGTAGGCGCCGCTCGACGAGGCTTGGCAGTCACGCAGGTTGACGTTGTTGCAGTACTCGGCAGCAACGATGGTGTAGAAGTGCGGCCCGAATGCCCGGCCCGCCGTGACCGTCGCGTTGTCCGGCGCGCCGGTCGCGACGGAGCCCGTGCCGCTCGCGACGGTCGCGAAATAGGTCGTGTAAGCCTTGCCGGCCACCGTGCCCGGCAGCACGTAGTTGTCGTTGCGCAGGCAGTCGGTGTTGGTGGCGTCGACGCACCAGGCGGTGTCGGGGTACTGCGTGATCAGATCGATGCTGTTGGTGTTCTGGATGTTGTAGGCATCGTTCTTGACCAGGGTCCAGCTGGTCGTGGCCGCACGGGTCTGGCTGGCCCAGGAGGAGCCGTCGGCCTTGACCGGCGGCAGGTAGCGGATATTGGGGTCGTAGGCCAGGCCATTGAAGCTTGCCGCCAGGAAGGGCGGTTGGCCGCGCATGGTGCCGAAGGGCGCCGCACCCGTCCAGCAGGCGGCCGAGCTGTTCCCGCCGATGCAGCAGGGGTTGCCGAAGTTGCCGCTGCTCACCGGCGTGGCACCGGTGCTGCGGCACAGTGCGGGGTCAGGGCTGCCGTCGCCGTTGATGTGGTCGGGCAGGAAGTCGAAGTTCATCGAGCCCGAGTCGTCGATGATGAACAGCAGGTTGGTCTTGACGGCGTCGGGCGAGGCGACGATCAGTGGCGACTGAGCAATGTCTGTCACCGCAGCAGCGCTGAATTGACTTAGACAGATGGCCCACAGGCCCAGGACCCGGGCGACGACTTGGCGGTAGCTGCACTTCATGATGACCTCGTCAGGAGGGGAGCCGCTCAGATGGCGGCCATAACCTGGATGAAACTGGTGGCGTTGCGTGGGCCTTGGACGCGCACGGTGATGCGGTAATAGACCTGGCCCAGGGCATCGGGTTGCTTGATGTCCTGCTTGCCGCCATTGGTTGCCGTCGTCGGCACAGGGGCGGTTTCGCAGGCGGCATCCTTGGGTGCGCCCGGCAGGGCGCACAGGCGGTGGATGACGAAGGACACGTTGTTGCCGGTGGCGTCGACAGGCAGGGCGTTCACCTGGCCGGCACCCACCAGGGTCTGCCAGAAGCCCTCCCAGCTCTGTCCGACGCCCGGGTCGGCGCGCGTGGCCACGTAGTTGTAGGTGGCACCCTGACTGGTCTTCAGGTGGCCATAGAGCCGGTTGGCATCGACGGCTGGCGAACTGGCTGCGGCACCCGGCACTGTTTCGGATGACAGCTGCTCCAGCCAGGCGATGGCGGTCTCGGCCCCGACGTCGGCCGCCTGCACCGCCGCCTGCTGATAGGCCAGGTTGCCGGCGACGCGGTTGCTGCCGAACACGCCGCGCATGAGGCCGACGGCGGCCAGCGACATAGCCGCCAGCACGACCAGGGCCAGCACCAGCACGAGGCCACGTTGATGACGGTTGGAGGGTGTCATGGGCGGCATCCCGCAAAGCTGGCCGGCATGTTGCGCAGCGGCACGGTGGTTTCGAAGGTCTTGTAGCGGAAGCGCTGCCAGCCGTCTTCCAGCGTGATGGGCGTGGACGCACCGGCGCTCCAGGTTGGGGCGGCGGTGGGGATGTCGGCGGTTTCGGCCTGGCGGCTGCGCGCCACCAGCGCGAAGCGCACTCCGATGACCCGCGCCCAGGCGCAGGTGGCGCCGAACAGCATGGGCGCGGCCTGTCCGTAGGTGTCCACGATGAGGTCGCTGGTGGCGGAGTTGTCGATGGCGTACTCGGCCCGCAGGCTGACGATGTTGTCGGCGACCTCGGTCCAGTTGTCCGGCGCAGCGTCGTTGCAGTTCTGCACGAGCAGCTCGCAGGCGGTCAGCCGGCTCGAGCGCACGGCGTAGGCCACGAAACGCGGCGCGCGCCCCATGTTGAGCAGCGTGCCGTTGGATGCACCGGCGATGCCCAGGCTCACCGTCACCGCGTTGCCCGCCGGTGCAGCGGCCAGGCTGGTGAGTTCGAGGATGCAGGCGCCGGCGGGGATGCCGGGCGTGGCGACGACGCGGTCGCCGACCTGATAGGCCTGCGGCGCGCCGACGTTGTAGGTGCTCGGCCCGGTCTGCGAGACGATGCGTGAGCCTTCCGGCGCACCCCAGCCCGAGCCATAGCTGATCAGCAGCACGTCCGTGTTCTCGTCCCCTGCCGGGATGCCGGCGGGGTTGATCTGCACCGGCACGAGTTCACCCACATTGCGGTTGTTGCCCAGGTTGAGCCGGCAGCCCAGCATCTGCGGGTTCAGGAAGCCCTGTCCCGCCTGACGCAGGTCGCGCTGCAGCAGACTCACCGCGATGGCACCGGTGGTCGCGGCGTCGTCACCGCCCGTGGTGTTGCGGCGCTGGCCCTCCGTGACTTTGAAGACCTGCATGACGACGACCACCGCCGCCATGGCGACGACGATGCCCACCATCAACTCCACCAGGCTGAAGCCGGCGGCGCGGCGCGACGGGAGCGAAACGAGGCGCGACATCACTTGATCTCGTTGATCAGCACGAAGCTGTGGGGGGGGTCACCTGCCGGTTCGCCCGGAGCCTTCCAGCGCATCGTGATGGTCACGCGGGTGCTGGGCAAGAGGGCAGAGGGCGTCGGGGTGCCAGCGACGAGGGCGGGCAGCGGCTGGATCTGGGCCACGGCGACGATGGGCGGCGCGGCGCTGGCGCCCGGCAGCGCCGCCGTCACGCGCGCCTTCCAGGCGTTGTACTGCGCGCCGCCGGCGCCGGCGCTACTGAAGCCGAGGTTGATGGCGTCAAAGGTGCGGCCGCTGAGCCACATCTGCCCGATCAACTCATTGGCCAGCAGCGTCGCGTCGGCGCGGTACTTGGCCTGGCCGGACTGCTTCACCGCGCTGGCCTGCAGGCCGACGAGACCGAGCACGCCGAGCGAGAAGATCAGCAGCGCGATCAGCACTTCCAGCAGCATGACGCCGGCCTGCGCGCGGTGAGGGCGGGAGCGGCTCAGCATGATTGCGGGTCGGCAGAAGCGGCGCTGGGGTTGCACATGCGCACCTGGCCCGCCGGCGAGATGACGATGCGCAGGCAGGTGATCTTGCCGCCATCGCTCAGACAGCGTCCGTTGGCGGAGATCGGCGTGATGTCGACCGTGACGGCATTCGTCGCCCCGCCCACCACGACCGGAGCCTGGCGGCCCAGGCCGTTGAAGATGATCTGGTCGGCGCCGGCGTTGACGAGTGCGCCGCTGCCGGTCTCTGTCGCCGCACGCAGCTGCAGGATGCTGGGCGCCACGGTGTCGCTCGGTGCCGCGTTGCACTGGCCTTCGACCGAGTCCGCTGCGGCATTGGCGTCAACGACATCGACGACCCAGTTGGCGCTGGTCGTGGTGCGACGGCAGTTGGCATCCAGCGATGTCGTGAGCTGGAAGCGCACCTGCGTGTTGCGCGTCGTCGCCTCGCTCTTGGCGAGTTGAAGCCCGGACAGCAGGCCCTCGGCCGTCGCGCGGATGCGCGTGCCGGTGATCCAGGCGGAGAAGCTGGGCAGGGCCATGGCAAGCAGAATGCCGCCAATGACCAGGGCCACCAGCCCCTCGATCAGGCTCACGCCCCGTTGACGCTGCAAGCTCAGCACGAGCCGTCCTTCTTGATGACCCAGCAGGTGGACGAGCCGGTCCAGCCGGTCGGCACTGTGGACGTCTTGACGTTCGCTTGATTGATCGTGTACGTGAAGCCGGCCATCGTGCCCTTGCCGACGGCCTGGATGACAAAGCCCGTCGCGGTGGCCGAGGAGCAGCTGAAGTTGAAGCTCTTGCCCGAGCTGTCGCTGACGCACGCCGGGTTGTTTGCCGCGCCGACGTTGGCGTAGGTGCGGTTGTCCTGAAAGTACTGCTCGGCCTGCACCGCCCGGGTGGCCAGCATGTTCGTTGCATCGGGGATGCGGCCGCGCGTGATGTAGCTTGTGTACTGCGGCACCGCCACCGCGGCCAGGATGGAGATGATCGCCACGGTGATCATCAGCTCGACGAGCGTGAAGCCCCTGGCGGGAGTGGATAGTTGTTGGCGGGGCATGGCGGCGGCGTTCATGGCGGTTGCAGCTATTTTGGTGTCGACCCCTGATTGCAGCCTACCGCTCGTCGCGGCGCGATCAACGCTGGTCGCAGGAGGTTCGCGATCTGTGAACTGGCGCACGCTTTGGCCGCCCGCAGCAGTCGTCCACGGGGTTGACGCGAGCAAGCAGACGTAACAGCCACATCGGGCGGCACCTGGGCGGCTTGTCGGCGTCTTTTCGGACGCATTCAAGGCTTGCCCGGGGGCACTCGGTGTTTCCCCTATCATGGCGCCCTTTCTGTCCGCAGGTTTCGGCCCGCCCGCGTGAACCCCTTGACCACCGCTCCCCTGATCGAACTGCGCAACGTCAGCGTCGGCTATGGCGACCGCGTGATCCTGGATGGCGTCAATCTCAAGCTCACCCGCGGCAAGATCCTGGCGCTGATCGGCACCTCGGGTGGCGGCAAGACCACCGTGCTGCGCCTGCTGGGCCGGCAGCTGCGCCCGATCTCGGGGGAGGTGCTGTTCGATGGCCAGGACCTGGCGCCGCTGGACCTGGACGGCCTCTACGCTGTGCGCCGGCGCATGGGCATGCTGTTCCAGTTCGGCGCGCTGTTCACCGACCTCAGCGTCTTCGAGAATGTGGCCTTCCCGCTGCGCGAGCACACCGACCTGCCCGAGGCCATGATCCGCGACCTCGTGCTGATGAAGCTCAACGCCGTCGGCCTGCGCGGTGCGCGCGACCTGCTGCCCAGCGAGATTTCCGGCGGCATGGCGCGTCGCGTGGCGCTGGCCAGGGCCATCGCGCTGGACCCCGATCTGGTGCTCTATGACGAGCCCTTCGCCGGCCTCGACCCGATTTCCCTGGGTGTCGCCGCGCGCCTGATCCGTGATCTGAACGACGCGCTGGGCCTGACCAGCATCATCGTCTCGCACGACCTGCACGAGACCTTCCAGATCGCCGACGAGGTGGCCATGGTGGCCAACGGCCGCGTCGTCGCCCAGGGCACGCCGGACGAACTGCGCCACAGCGACGACCCGCTCGTGCGTCAGTTCGTCGGGGCCGAGGCCGATGGGCCGGTGCGCTTCCACCAACCGGCCGTGTCGGTGGCCAAAGACTTCGGAATGACGTCATGATGGCTTTCGCCGCCCGTATCGGTGCCGGCGTGCGCCTGACGCTGGCCGATGTCGGCGCGGCCGCACGGCTGTTCTTCAGCCTGATGGGCCGCTCGCCCAATGCGCTGGCGCGCTTCGTCCTGGTTCGCGAGCAGGTCTTCCACCTGGGCAACAAGTCGCTGTCCATCATTGGCGTGTCCGGCCTCTTCGTCGGCTTCGTGCTGGCGCTGCAGGGTTACTACACGCTGCAGCGCTACGGCTCGGCGGAGGCGGTCGGCCTGCTGGTTGCGCTCAGCCTTGTGCGCGAGCTGGGCCCCGTCGTCACGGCGCTGTTGTTCGCCGGCCGGGCCGGTACGTCGCTGACGGCCGAGATCGGCCTGATGAAGGCCGGTGAGCAGCTGACCGCCATGGAGATGATGGCCGTCGACCCCGTGCAGCGCGTGCTGGCACCGCGCTTCTGGGGTGGTTTTATTGCCATGCCCTTACTTGCGGCAGTCTTCTCGGCGCTCGGCATCATCGGCGGCTGGCTGGTGGCGGTGCCGCTGATCGGCATCGACGCCGGCGCCTTCTGGTCGCAGATGCAAGGCGGCGTGGATGTGTTCAAGGACATCGGCAACGGTGTCGTCAAGAGCCTGGTTTTTGGCGTGACGGTCACTTTCGTTGCACTGCTGCAGGGCTATACCTGCCGGCCCACGCCCGAAGGCGTGTCGGCCGCCACCACGCGCACCGTTGTGCTGTCGTCCCTCGCCGTACTGGCGCTGGACTTCATGCTGACCGCGATGATGTTTTCGATTTGATTGGAGTCAGGGACACACATGCAAGCCTCTCGACATGACGCCTGGGTGGGCTTCTTCGTGCTGCTCGGCGGCGCGGCGCTGCTCTTCCTCGCGCTGAAGGCCGGCAATCTGCTCAGCCTCAATTTCGACGCCACCTACCAGGTGTCGGCGCGCTTCGACAACATCGGCGGCCTCAAGCCCAACGCAGCGGTGAAGAGCGCCGGCGTCGTCGTCGGCCGGGTGGACGCGATCAGCTTCGACGACAAGACCTTCCAGGCCAAGGTCGTCATCAACTTGAACAAGAACACCGCCTTCCCCAAGGACAGCTCGGCCAAGATCCTGACCTCCGGCCTGCTCGGCGAGCAGTACATCGGCCTGGAACCGGGCGCTGACGAGAAGAACCTCGCCAGCGGCGACCTCATCATGCAGACGCAGAGCGCCGTCGTGCTGGAGAACCTGATCGGCCAGTTCATCAACAGCAAGGCCTCAGACATGGGCAGTGCCGCCACGCCGGCCGCAGCCTCGGGAGGCAAGCCGTGAGCCGACTGATCCGCTGGTTCGCGCTGCTCGTGATGGTGACGGGCCTGGTGGGCTGCCAGACCGTCAAGGGCGTCGGCACGCGCATCGACAAAGCTTTAGACAAGGTGATGGGCTCCAAGGGTCAGCGCCTGGACCCCTGGGAGGAGTGGAACCGCAAGGTCTTCGCCTTCAACGAGAAGCTGGACGCCAACGTGCTGAAGCCCGTGGCGACGGCCTACTCCGAGATCGTGCCTGCGCCCATCCGCACCGGCATCGACAACTTCTTCGGCAACATCGGCGACGCCTGGTCGGCGGTCAACCTGATGCTGCAGGGGCGCTTCAAGGCCGGTGTCGAGCAGGGCATGCGCTTTGCTGTCAACTCCACGCTCGGCCTGGCCGGTGTGCTCGACATTGCCACCGAAGCGGGCCTGGAGAAGAACAGCCAGGACTTCGGCAAGACGCTGGGCCACTGGGGCATGGGCACGGGCGCCTACATCGTCTGGCCCGTGTTCGGGCCCTCGTCGGTGCGCGACTCCCTCGCGCTGCCGGTGGACTGGCAGGCCTCGCCGGGTGTCGTGTTCGATGATGGCAGCAAGAAGGTCGCCATCACGGTGCTGAACGGTGTCAACACCCGCGCCAACTTCCTGCGCGCCGGCCAGATGCTGGAAGGCATCGCGCTGGACAAGTACACCTTCTATCGCGACGCCTATCTGCAGCGCCGTGGCAGCTTCGACGATGACGACGAGGTCGAGGTGCTGGTGCCGGGCAACGGCGCTTCGGCACCTGCTGACGCGGCCTCTGCGCCGGAGGCTGCGGCCTCTGCGCCGACAGTGAAAAAGCCTGCTGAACCGGCATCCGCCGCGTCGCGCTAGGCCAACCAAAACCCGGGCTGGCGCGTTAAGCGGCAGTCCTGTTCAGAGAAAGCGACATCATGACTTTGTTGACCTCCCTGCGCCGCCTGCTCACCGTGGCCACCCTTGGCCTCGGCCTCGTGCATGCCGCGCATGCCGCCGACGCCAACGCACCCGACCAGCTGATCCGCCAGCTCTCCCTGGAAACCATCGAAGCCGTCAAGGCCGACAAGGACATCCAGGCGGGCAACGTCAACAAGATCATCGCCCTGGTCGATGCCAAGGTGATGCCCCACGTCAACTTCCAGCGCATGACGGCTTCTGCCGTCGGCCGCTTCTGGCGCCAGGCCACGCCTGACCAGCAGGCCAAGCTGCAGGCCGAGTTCAAGACCCTGCTGGTGCGCACCTATGCCGGTGCGCTGACCCAGGTGAAGGACCAGACCATCGGCCTGAAGCCGCTGCGCGCCCAGCCGACCGACACCGAGGTCGTCGTGCGCACCGAGATCCGCGGCAAGGGCGACGCCATCCAGCTCGACTACCGCCTGGAGAAGAGCGGCGCCGTCTGGAAGATCTACGACGTCAATGTGCTCGGCATCTGGCTGGCCGACCAGTACCGCAACAGCTTTGCCCAGGAAATCGGCGCCAATGGCATCGACGGCCTGATCAAGAGCCTGGCCGACAAGAACGCCAAGGCTGGCGCATCGGCCGCCAAGAGCTGATCTTGAGCGGATTGAAGCTGCCCTCGCGGCTGCGCACTGACGGTGCCCGCGCCGCCTGGGCGCAGATGTCGCCGGCGCTGCGCGCCGAGGCCGCCCAGGTGCTCGCTGCGGCCGGCCGCGAGGTGCGGCTGTCAGCGGCCGAACTGACGGATTTCGACTCCTCGGCCCTCAGCCTGCTGCTGTCCGCTGGGCGCCAATGCACCGAGCAGGGCGCGACGCTGAAGCTCGACAACGCGCCCGACAAGCTGCGCGAACTGGCCCGTGTCTACGGCGTGGCCGAGCTGCTCTGGCCTTCTGCGACAGCCCTCTGATCAACCTGCGTAACGTTTCGCGCGCAGGTTCTTCTTGATCTCCTGCAGCATGGGCCGCAGTTGCTGGCCCAGCTTCAGCGCCACACCCGTCGTCAGGATGTCCACCGCAATGAGGTGCAGCAGCCGCGACACCATCGGGCTGTAGCGGTCGAAGTCCTCGGGGTGGTCCACCGCCAGCAGGATCTGGCTGGGGCCTAGGGCCAGCTGCGCCAGCGGCGAGGCGCTGGCCGTGATGATGATGATGGTCGCGCCCTTCTTGCGCGCGATGTCGGCCGCGTCCAGCAGATCGCGGCTGCGGCCGGAGTTGCTGATGATGACGGCGCAGTCACCCGCGCTCAGCATCGTCGCGCTCATCAGCTGCACATGGCCATCGCTGGTGGCGACCGTGTTCACGCCAAGGCGGAAGAACTTGTGCTGCGCGTCCTGGGCCACGATGCCCGAATTGCCGACGCCGTAGAACTCGATGCGCCTGTTGTGGCGGGCCGAGTCGGCCAGCGCCTCGATGGCGCGCTCGAAGGCGTGGCTGGCGGCGTCGTTGCGGTAGTGCAGCAGGGCGGCGACGGCGTTGTCCACCACCTTGACGATGATGTCCTGCGGCTTGTCGTCCTCGTCCACGGCACGGTGGACGAAGGGCACGCCCTCGTTGACGCTGCCGGCCAACTTCAGCTTGAAGTCGGCCAGGCCGTCGTAGCCGACGCTGCGGCAGAAGCGCACCACCGTCGGCTTGGACACATGGGAGCGGTCGGCCAGTTCGCTGACCGGCAGGCTGGCAAAGCTGCGTGCGTCCAGCAGAAGCAGCTTGGCGACACGCTGTTCGGCCGGCGGCAGGGCCGGCAGGGCGGCCTTTACTCGTTCAAGGATGCTCATTGCTCTTCCGCCCAGTGGAAACCGTCACGCGCAACCAGCGCGCTGGCCGCCGCCGGGCCCCAGGAACCGCAGGAATAAGGACGCGGGCCGCTCGTGTCAGCCTCCCATGCGTCCAGAATGGGCTCGACCCAGCGCCAGGCCTGCTCCTGCTCATCGCTGCGCACGAACAGGTTCAGGCGGCCGGCGATGGCGTCCAGCAGCAGGCGCTCGTAGGCGCCGACTCGCTGCGTCGCAAAGGCCTTGTCGAAGTCCAGGTCCAGCGACACCGGTGTCAGCTGCTCGCCGTGACTGGCGCCCTTCTGCGCCAGCAGTTGCAGCTCCAGGCCGTCCTCGGGCTGGAGCTTGATGACGAGGCGATTCGGCTGGCTGCCGCCGGGGAAGATCTTGTGCGGCACCTGGCGGAAGTTGACGACGATCTGCGCGTCGCGCTCGGCCAGGCGCTTGCCGGTGCGAAGGTAGAAGGGCACGCCGGCCCAGCGCCAGTTGTTGACCTCGGTGCGCAGGGCCACGAAGGTCTCGCACTGGCTGTCCGCCGGCACCTTGACCTCTTCCAGATAGCCCGGCACGGCCTTGCCCTCGATGCTGCCGGCGCGGTACTGGCCGCGCACGACGTCGCGGGCCACGCTCTCGGCCGTGAAGGGCTTGAGCGAGCGCAGCACCTTGAGCTTCTCGTCGCGGATGGCGTCGGCGTCGTTGCTGGACGGCGGCTCCATCGCGATCATCGTCAGCAGCTGCAGCGCATGGTTCTGGATCATGTCGCGCAGCGCGCCCGTGCCGTCGTAGAAGGCGCCACGCGTGCCCACGCCCAGGCGCTCGGCCAGCGTGATCTGGATGTTGGCGATGCTCTCGCGGCGCCACAGCGGCTCGAACAGCGCATTGCCGAAGCGCAGTGCCATCAGGTTCTGCACCGAGGGCTTGCCCAGGTAGTGGTCGATGCGGAAGGCCTGGCTTTCGGCAAAGACGCTGCGCACCGCGCGGTTGATCTCCTGCGCGCTGGCCAGGTCGTGGCCCAGCGGCTTCTCCAGCACCACGCGCACCTTGCTGTGGTTCAGGCCGACGGCGCCGAGCTGCTGGCAGATGCCGGTGAACAGATGCGGGCTGGTCGCCAGGTACAGCACGACCGTGTCGGCATTGCGCGCGTCCAGCCAGTCCTTGAGGCCCTGGTAATGCTCGGGCTGGGACAGGTCCATGCGGCGGTAGTGGATCAGCGCGCCGAACTTCTCGAACTCCTCGTCGGTCGGGCGCTTGGYGCCGTCCACCTCGCGGAAGCGCTCCTTCAGCCATTCGCGGTAGCGTTCGTCCGTCTGTTCGTCACGCGCGACGGCGAGAATTCGACCGCCCTCGGGCAGCTTGCCGTGCCGGAAGGCCTGGAACAGCGCGGGCATCAGCTTGCGCCACGTCAGGTCGCCGGTACCGCCAAAGAACACGAGATCGAAGGACATCTGCGGAGTCTCCAAGCCAGCGTCTCCCTCTGTAGCGAGGGGCGGCGCTAACCGTTGTGTAACTAAGTTTCGTGAAATACTATGCAGCAGTTTCTTCCCTGGGTCAATCCGGAACGAATGCCATGAACCAGCTCGACCAGCTCAAAGCCCTCACCACCGTCGTTGCCGACACCGGTAACTTCCTGCAGCTTGCGCAGTTTGCGCCGCGCGACGCGACGACCAATCCCTCATTGATCCTGAAGGCTGTGCAGTCGCCCGACTACGCGCCGCTGCTGAAGGAAACGGTCGCCGCCCACCGCGGCCAGCCGCTGGACGAGATCGTCGATCACGTCCTCGTGCGCTTCGGCCTGGAGATACTCAAGGTCGTGCCGGGCCGCGTGTCCACCGAAGTCGATGCGCGCCTGAGCTTCGACAAGGCCGCCAGCCTGGCCCGTGCCCGCCGCATCATTGGCCTGTACGAGGCCGCCGGCATCGCGCGCGAGCGAGTGTTGATCAAACTGGCATCGACCTGGGAAGGCATCCAGGCCGCCGCCGAGCTGGAGCGCGAAGGCATACGCTGCAACTTGACGCTGCTGTTCGCCTTCGCCCAGGCCGTGGCTTGCGGTGAGGCCAAGGTGCAGCTGATCTCGCCCTTTGTGGGCCGCATCTACGACTGGTACAAGAAGTCCGCCGGCGCGAGCTGGAACGAGGCCGCGCAGGCCGGCGCCAACGACCCGGGCGTGAAGTCCGTGGCGCAGATCTACGCTTACTTCAAGCAGCACGGCATCAAGACCGAGGTCATGGGAGCGAGCTTCCGCAACATCGGCCAGATCCAGGCGCTGGCCGGCTGTGACCTGCTGACCATCAGCCCCGACCTGCTGGCGCAATTGCAGGCGACGGACACCAAGCTGGAGCGTGCCCTTGACCCGGCCCAGTCGGCCGCGACGCCCGCCCTCCACCTCGATGAAGCCGCTTTCCGCTTCGCGCTGAACGAGGACGCGATGGCCACCGAGAAACTGGCCGAAGGCATCCGGCAGTTCGCCGTCGACGCCGGCAAACTCGACAAGCTGATCCAGGAGGCCTGACCATGGCGACACGCTGCGACCTCTCTCCCGTCTGGGCTGAACTCCAAGCCCATTACGCCGCGAGTGGTCGCGGCTTCGACATCCGTCAGGCCTTTGCGGCCGACGCGGGGCGCTTCCAGGCGCTGTCGTTTGAAGCGCCTGAAGTCTTTGCCGACCTGTCCAAGAACCGCGTCGATGCGCCCACGCTGGCCCTGCTGCTGAAGCTCGCCGGCGACTGCGGCCTGGAAGCGCGGCGCGACGCTCTGCTGCGCGGCGACCCGGTCAACCACACCGAGGGCCGTGCGGTGCTGCACACGGCGCTGCGCGCGCCGGCTGGCAGTGATGCGCCCTTCAACGCCGAGGTGCAGGCGTCGCTGGACGCGATGCTGGCCTTTGCCGAGAGCGTGCGTCGCGGCGAGCGCGGCGAGATCACCGATGTCGTGCATATCGGCATCGGCGGCAGCGACCTCGGCCCGGCCATGGTTGTTCAGGCGCTGCAGGCTTTCGGCCGACGTGGCCTGAAGCTGCATTTCGTCTCCAACGTCGACGGCCACGATCTGGCTCCCGTACTGGCCGGCCTGGACGCGCAGCACACCTTGTTCGTCGTCGCCTCCAAGACCTTCACGACGCAGGAAACGCTGGCCAACGCGCAGGCCGCCAAGGCGTGGTTCCTGGCCGCCGGTGGCACGGACATCGCCCGCCACTTCGTCGCCACCAGCAGCAACACCGCAGCCGCAGCCGCCTTTGGTATCGACACGGCCTTCGGCTTCTGGGACTGGGTCGGCGGCCGCTACTCGCTGTGGTCGGTCATCGGCCTGCCCATCGCCATTGCCGTCGGTGCCGACAACTTCCGTGCGCTGCTGGCCGGCGCGCATGCAATGGACCAGCACTTCGCGACCGCGCCGCTGGCGCAGAACCTGCCGGTGCTGCTGGGTCTGGTCGACATCTGGTATCGCAACTTCCACGGCTTCACCAGCCGCAGCGTCGCGCCCTACCACCAGGGCCTGCGCCGGCTGCCGGCGTATCTGCAACAGTTGGAGATGGAGAGCAACGGCAAGGGCGTCGACCTGGACGGCAACGCGCTGCCGCTGGCTACCTCGCCGGTCGTCTGGGGCGAGGCTGGCACGAACGGCCAGCATGCCTATTTCCAGATGCTGCACCAGGGCACGGACGTGATCCCGGTCGAGTTCATCGCCGTCAAGCGCCCCAACCACGGCGTGACCGGCGAGTTGGCAGCGAAGCTGGCCGACCAGCACCGCAAGCTGCTCGCCAACTGCCTTGCTCAGAGCCAGGCGCTGATGCAGGGCAAGACCGCTGCCGAGGCGCTGACCGAAACAGCGCCCACCGCTTCCGCGACGCTGGACCGCGCGGTTTTGTCGCGCCACCGCAGTTTTCCAGGTAACCGCCCGAGCACGACCCTCGTGCTGGATGCGCTGACGCCGCGCTCACTCGGCGCGCTGATCGCCCTCTACGAGCACCGCGTCTTCGTCACCGGTGCGCTGTGGGGCATCAACAGCTTCGACCAATGGGGGGTCGAACTCGGCAAGGCGCTGTGCAACCAGTTGCTGCCGCGGCTGGACAGCGGCGACACCGCCGGCCTTGATGGCTCGACCGCTGGCCTGCTGATCCGGTTGGTGGCCGTATGAAGATCGTCTTTGACTTCGGCGGCGTCGTCTTCCGCTGGCACCCGGCCAGCTTCCTGGCGCGCATCTGGCCGCAGCGCATCGAGACGCTGGAGCAGGGCGCCCAGGCGGCGGCGCAGTTCTTCCAGAACTACGGCGGCGACTGGGGCCTGTTCGACCAGGGCCTGATCGGCGCCGATGAGGTGGTGCGCCGCATCTCCGCCCGCACCGGCTGGCCGCGCGGCGAGGTCGAGGCCGTCGTGCGCGCGGTGCCCGATGAGCTGATGCCCATCCCCGGCACCGTGGTGTTGATCCGCGATCTGCGCGCGGCGGGTCACACGCTGCACTTCCTATCCAACATGCCCGAGCCCTATGCGGACCACCTGACCGCGACCTATCCGCTCACCGAGTGGTTCGAGTCGGGCCTGTTCTCGGGCCGGGTCAAGCAGATCAAGCCGCATGCCGAGATCTTCAGCCTGGCCGAGCGGCACTTCAACGCGCCGCCGCAGGACCTGCTCTTCATCGACGACCACCCGGTCAACGTCGACGCGGCGCTGTCGCGCGACTGGCAGGCCTTCCTGTTCACCGATGCGGCCAGCGCGCGGCGCGAGCTGATCTCCAGGCGACTGCTGAACGCCTGATCAGCGCCAGTCAGTGCACCAGTGGTTCGCCGTCCGGCCCGTATTCATCGGGGTTCTGGGGCGGCGTGGCCGGCACGCGGAAGGACTCGCTGGCCCAGGCGCCGAGGTCGATCTGCCGGCAGCGCTCGCTGCAGAACGGCCGCCACTTGTTGCTGGGCGCGAACACGCTGTCGCCGCCGCACTGCGGGCAGCGCACGATGCGCTCACCTTGGTCGTTCGTCTTCATTGGCTATTCACTGGCAAAGCGCGAGCTCGAAGCCGCTGTCTTCTGCGGCCAGCTTGAGCCGGCCTTCCTCGTCCTGGCGCATCAGGCGGATGGAGATCATCAGCCGGTGGCCCGAGATCTCGGGGATGAGTCCGAGGCTGGGGTCGAGGCGCATGCGCAGCAACTGGTAGACGCGGCCGGCCGGCAGGCTCTGCTGGAACTGGCCGGCCGTGGCGGCCACCTTGTGCGGCGCGCCGGAGTCGCGCAGCAGGCTCAGCAGCACCTGCAGGGCTTCGGCCATGGGCATCAGTGTCTGGGCCCAGCCCATCAAGTCCTTGCGGCGGCGCACCGGCAGCAGTTGCTGCCAGTTGTAGTAGGCCGGCAGGTCGAACTCGCAGGTGCCGCCCGGGATGCTGATGCGGCTGCGGATGCTCATCAGCCAGTCGTTGCTGTTCAGCGTCGCGCCAGTCTTGCCGCTGAGAGCGTTCAAGCGCTGGTAGGCGCCGTCGATACGGGCGACCACCTCGTCCAGCCGGGCTTCATCAAGGCCCGCGCTGCCCCGAAAGCCATTGAACTGGGCCTTGTGCTTTTCGAGCTCCTTCAGCAGGTCGCTCTTCAGGTCGGCGCGCGAGGCGACGTCGAGGATCTCGAACAACGTCACCAGCGCGAAATGATGGTCGAGCGCAGGGTCACGGGCCATCAAGGTGCCGAGACGGTCGAACAGGTGTTCCAGGCGGAGCATCGTGCGGATGCTCTCGTTGAACGGGTACTCGTACAGGACCACGGCGGGGGGCTTCAGTCAGGGCGTGGCGATTGTTTCACAGCCCCAACGCGTGGCCAGGCTGATGGCCTCGTTTCTGAGCGTGACAAGTGCAATGCCGTCGTTCAGCAACACCGCATCGGCCGCAGCGCGGCGGGCCTGGCGTGTGGTCTGCGCAGCGAACGCACCTTCGACGCGCTCGCGCGTCCAGCCCGGGCGCTGCAGCACGCGCTCCATCTGCGTCTCTGTCGAGCAGTCGACGACGAGCACGCGGGCAACCCGTGCACGCCAGCGCCCGGACTCCACGAGCAGTGGCACGTCGAAGACGACGAGGGCGGACGAGGCCGCGTCTGCCTGGGCCAGCGCCTCGGTGGTGATCAGCGGGTGCAAGATGGCTTCGAGCCGGCGCTTGGCGGTGGCGTCCGAGAAGGCGAGGGCGCGCATGCGATCGCGGTCCAGCGCACCTTCGGCAGTCACGAAGCCGGCGCCGAAGGCCTGCGCGATGGCCGGCATGGCCGCGCCGCCGGCGAGCGTCAGCCCGCGTGAGATCGCGTCGGTGTCGACGATGGCAGCACCCGCCTCGCGCAGGAAACCGGCCACCGTACTCTTGCCTGAGCCGATGCCGCCGGTCAGGCCAACTCTCATGTCTTCATCAACTCATGCCCAGCCGAGCCAGCCCAGCACTGTTTTCTGACCCGCGAACAGCACCACCAGGCCGCCACCGGCCAGGAAGGGGCCGAAGGGCACGTAGCGGCCCTCGCGCAGGCTTGCTGTCAGCTTCATCAGCAGGCCGATGACGGCGCCCACCGCCGACGCACCCAGCACGACCGGCAGCAGCATCTGCCAGCCCAGCCAGGCGCCCAGGGCCGCCAGCAGCTTGAAGTCGCCCGGCGCCATGCCGATCTGGCCGCGCAGCTTCTCGTAGAGCCAGGCAATGGTCCACAGCGACATATAGCCCGCCACGGCGCCGATGACGGAGTTCTCCAGCGGCACGGGCGTCCAGCCCAGCAGCGCGGCAAGCAGGCCGGTCCACAGCAGCGGCTGGTTGATGACATCGGGCAACAACGTCGTATCCCAGTCGATCATCGCCAGCGCGATCAGCGCGGCGACGAAGCCGCACCACAGCAGAGTCGTCGGCTGCGCGCCGAAGCGCCATGACAGGGTGGCAAACGTCAGACCTGTGATCAGCTCGACGATGGGGTAGCGCTTGGAAATCGGCGCCTTGCAGGCCGCGCACTTGCCGCCCAGCCGCAGCCAGCCGATGACGGGCAGGTTCTCGTGCCAGCGCAGTTGGTGGCCGCAATGTGGGCAGCGCGAGCGTGGCGCGGCGATGCTGAAGGGCGGCAGTGCTTCTATCCGGGTGCCGAAGTCATCGACCGCCTTGGCCAGCTTGTCGGCCTCGGGCTGCGGGATGCGGGCCACTCGCGCCATCGCGGCAGCCTCGGTCAGCTGCGCGGCCGACTCATGCAGCCAGTCGCGCTCCAGCATCAGCGGCAGTCTATGGATGACGACGTTCAGGAAGCTGCCTATGCACAGGCCCAGGATGCCCAGCGCCCAGGGCGAAAGCCAGATGGACCAGTCGATGGAGGCGAGGGGCATGGTAGGCAGCGGGTGAATGGGGAGGCGGGCAGGAATCTACCCGCATTCAGCGAACTTGCGCCTTGCTCAGACCACCGTGCCGATCTTGAAGATGGGCAGGTACATCGACACGACGATGCCGCCGATGATGGTGCCGAGGATGACGATGATGAAAGGCTCCATCAGGCTGGACAGGGCCTTCACGGCCTCGTCCACTTCGTCCTCGTAGAACTCGGCGGCCTTGGCCAGCATGTGGTCCAGCGAGCCAGATTCCTCGCCGATGGAGGCCATCTGCAGCACCATGGTCGGGAAGATGCCGGTCGTCTGCATCGACGTGGTCAGCGCCGAGCCCGTGGACACGTCGCGCTGGATCTGCTCGGTGGCTTCCTGGAACACGGCATTGCCTGAAGCGCCGCCGACGGAGTCCAGCGCCTCGACCAGCGGCACGCCAGCGGCGAACATCGTCGACAGCGTGCGCGTCCAGCGCGCGACGGCAGACTTGAACAGCAGATCGCCGAAGACGGGGATCTTCAGCAGGATGCGGTCCATGCGCTTTTGCATCTTCACCGAGCGCTTCCAGCTCTGGATGAAGAAGTACAAGCCGCCGCCGATGCTGCCGAAGATGGCCCACCAGTAGCTGACGAAGAACTCCGACATCGCAATGACGATCAGCGTCGGCGCCGGCAGGTCGGCACCGAAAGACGTGAACACATCTTTGAAGGCCGGGATGACGAAGATCATGATGACCGCGACGACGACGAAGGCGACAACCAGCACGGCGATCGGGTAGGTCAGCGCCGACTTGATCTTGTTCTTGAGCGCGACCGTCTTCTCCTGGTAGATGGCGAGCCGGTCCAGCAAGGCTTCCAGGATGCCGCCCGTTTCACCGGCCTCGACGAGGTTGCAGTAGAGCGCGTCGAAATACATCGGATGCTTGCGGAAGGCCGACGACAGGCTTGTGCCGGTCTCCACGTCCTGGCGTATGTCGTTGAGCAGCCGGGCCAAGCGCGGATTGGTCGCGCCGCGGGCGACGATGTCGAAGGCCTGCAGCAGCGGCACACCGGCGCGCATCATGGTGGCGAGCTGGCGCGTGAAGACGGCGATGTCCTTCTGCTTGATGGACGAACCGCCACTGACGCGACGCTTCTTGACCTTGTTGACGAGGATGCCCTGGCGGCGCAGCGTCGCGCTGACCATGGCCTCGCCACCCGCGCGCAACTCGCCCTTGACGATCTTGCCATTGCGGTCCTTGCCCTCCCACTCAAAGACGAAGTCCTTGACGCCTTTCGCTGCAGCGGTTGCAGTGGCCATGCGCTCTCCCTTTTCGACTTATTCGTTGGTGGCGGACAGGACTTCTTCAAGCGTCGTGACGCCGGCGCGGACCTTGACCAGGCCCGATTGACGCAGGTCACGCACGCCTTCTTTCTTGGCCTGTTCGGCGATGTCCATCGCCGTTCCCTGGGCGAGGATGATGCGTTGGATTGGCTCGGTGATGGGCATCACTTGGTAAAGGCCGAGTCGGCCCCTGTAACCATTCGTGCAATTACTGCAACCCACGGCGCGAAACGGCTTCCAACTGCCATCAAACTCTTCCTCGGTGAACCCGGCCTTGAGCATCGCGTCGCGAGGATAGTCGGCCGGCTGTTTGCAGTTCTCGCACAGCCGCCGCACAAGCCGCTGCGCCGTGATCAGCAGCACGCTGGACGCGATGTTGAATGGCGCGACGCCCATGTTCAGCAGGCGGGTCAGCGTCTTGGGTGCGTCGTTGGTGTGCAGCGTCGACATGACCATGTGGCCCGTCTGCGCCGCCTTGATGGCGATGTCGGCCGTCTCCAGGTCGCGGATCTCGCCGACCATGATGATGTCCGGATCCTGGCGCAGGAAGGACTTCAGGGCCGCCGAGAAGTTCAGGCCCGCCTTGTYGTTGACATTGACCTGGTTGATGCCGGGCAGGTTGATTTCGGCTGGGTCTTCAACCGTCGAGATATTGACGCCGGGCTGGTTGAGGATGTTCAGGCAGGTGTAGAGAGACACCGTCTTGCCGGAGCCCGTCGGCCCGGTCACCAGCACCATGCCGTAGGGGCGGTAGATGCAGGCGAGCAGGCGCTCCTTCTCGATCTTCTCGTAGCCGAGAGCCTCGATGCCCAGCTTGGCCGAAGAAGAGTCCAGGATACGGATGACGATCTTCTCGCCGAACAGCGTGGGCAGCGTGCTGACGCGAAAGTCGATGGACTTGGCGCCGAACTTCAGCTTCATGCGCCCGTCCTGGGGCACGCGCTTTTCGGCGATGTCCAGGCGCGAGATCACTTTGATGCGCGAGGCCAGCTTGTCCTTGATGGCGATGGGCGGCTGCGTGATCTCGCGCAGTTCGCCGTCGACGCGGAAGCGCACGCGGTAGTGGTATTCGTAGGGCTCGAAGTGCAGGTCCGAAGCGCGCAGATTGATGGCGTCCACCAGCATCTTCTGCAGGAAGCGCACCACGGGCGCGTCCTCGACATCGGCCAGTTCGGCTGCCTCCTGCTGCGGAGCCGCATCATCTTCGGCAATGTCGAAGTCGAAGTCGCCACCGGCGATGGATTCCAACGACTCGGTTGCACTGACCCCGACATTGGTCAACATCTTGGCCAGCTTGTCGTGCTCGACGATGACCCATTCGGGCTGCAGCTGCGTCGCGAACTTGATGCGCTCGATGACCTCGAGATCGGTCGGGTCCGCGCCGCCGACGAACAGGCGATTGCCGCGCCGGGACAGTGCGACGACTTGATATTGCTGGGCCAGCTTGCCTTCGATGATGTCCTTCGGCATGCGCTGCGGGTCCATCGCCGCCAGATCCAGCAGCGGCAGGGCCAGCGCGCTGGACAGGGTGTGCGCCAGATCCGACGGCGACACTTGGCCGCTGGTAATCACGGCGGTGACGAAACTGACCTTCTTGTCGCGCGCCTGCTTGACGAGATCCTCGGCGGCCTTGGCCTGCAGCTTGCCGGCGTGCACGAGCATGCGCGCAACCCCGGACAGGGCGGACTGGAGCGGCTCGACGAGCGTGGTTTCCACTGCGATGGCGTCAGCGACGCGAAGACACGAAGTCCGACGATTGTGCCAGCGGCGGAACTATTACCCAGCGAGCGAATTCGCCGAAGTTCCGTGACGGATTCAGCAATGCCGCACTGCGGCGAGATGACCCTCGTCCCGAGGGAGAAGACTTGGTCGGGGTGAGAGGATTCGAACCTCCGGCCTCTACGTCCCGAACGTAGCGCTCTACCAGGCTAAGCTACACCCCGATGTCTTCTACTCAGTGTATTTGGCTGATTGGGCATTCATGAATGCCGCTCAACCGACTGAATCGCGAATTCTAGCAGAGATTCCGTCCACCGATTTCGAGGTAGCAGCTGCAGACTTTCGCTCGCATGCCTCGCCTCGGCCCGAGCGGCCTCGCGGGTCGATTCCAGCGCGCCGGTCGAGCGGACGATGGCAACGATCTCCTGGAGCTTTTGCAGTTCGCCTTCCTCGATTGCGTGACGCAGCAGCGCGCGCTGTTCGGGCGTGGCGCGCTCCATGGCGATCAGCAGCGGCAGCGTTGTCTTGCCTTCGCGCAAGTCGTCGCCAATGTTCTTGCCCAGTTCGTGGGCGTCGCCTTCGTAGTCCAGCACATCGTCGATGAGCTGGAAGGAGGTGCCGAGCGCGCGGCCGTAGGCGGCACAGGCTTCCTCGACTTCGGTCGACGCGTTCGCGAGCACGGCGCCCAAGCGGGCGCTGGCCTCGAAGAGCTTGGCAGTTTTGAAGCGGATGACGCGCAGATAGCTTTCGACCRTGATGTCGGGGTCGTGCATGTTCATCAACTGCAGGACCTCGCCCTCGGCGATGACGTTCGTCGCCTCGGCCAGCACGTCCAGCACACGCATGCGGTCTACCGACACCATCATCTGGAAGGCGCGCGAGTAGAGGAAGTCGCCGACCAGCACGCTGGCCGCGTTGCCGAACAGCGCGTTGGCCGTCGGCTTGCCGCGGCGCAGCGAGGACTCGTCGACGACGTCGTCGTGCAGCAGTGTGGCCGTGTGGATGAATTCGACGACGGCCGCAAGCTCAAAGCGCGCGTGCCCCTCGAAGCCCAGCGCATTCGCGAACAGCAGCACGAGCTTGGGGCGCATGCGCTTGCCGCCGGCATGCACGATGTAGTGGGCGATCTGGTCGATCAGCGCCACGTCCGAACTCAGGCGCTGGGCGATGACGGTGTCGACCTGGGCCATCTCGGCGGCCAGCAGGCTCAGGGCCTCGGCAACTTGGGGTGAAGGCGAGGCTGACTCGACGCGCACTCTGGACTCTCAGGCTAGGAATCAAAGGATTATAGGAAGGGCCTCGCACGGCCCCTGCGGATCGCCTGGCGAGTGGCTGGACGAGGCTTGCGCTGAGCTGTGCTGGGCGGCGGTTGCCATCTGGCTAGAGCTACGGGTATACTCGCGGGCTCTTTGCAATTCGTGCGTCGTCATGGCGTGCGGGATCGAAGAGAAAACAAAACCGACAAAAAGGCCAGGCGCATGCGGGGACCACTCAGGTGGTCGCTGTGAGCCAGGTGAACGCACCGACAGGTGTGAAAGGAAAAACATGTACGCAGTCATCAAGACTGGCGGCAAGCAATACAAGGTTGCTGCCGGCGATAAGCTCAAAGTCGAGTTGCTCGACGCGGAAGTCGGCGCTGTGGTCACCATCGACCAGGTGCTGGCAGTTGGCAGCGGTGACGGCCTGACGGTCGGTGCTCCGCTGGTCGCTGGCGCCACGGTCAGCGCCACGGTCGTCAGCCACGGCAAGCATGACAAGGTCCGCATCTTCAAGATGCGCCGTCGCAAGCACTACAAGAAGAGCCAAGGCCATCGCCAGAACTACACCGAGCTGGAAATCAGCGCGGTCAACGGCTGATCCAGCCGCTTTCGCTAATTTTGAGGAGCTAACTCATGGCACAGAAAAAAGGCGGCGGTTCCACACGGAACGGCCGCGACTCCAAGCCCAAGATGCTGGGCGTCAAGGCTTTCGGCGGCGAACTGATCTCCGCTGGTTCGATCATCGTGCGTCAGCGCGGTACCAAGTTTCACCCCGGCGTGAACGTCGGCATTGGCAAGGACCACACGCTGTTCGCGTTGGTCGACGGCCATGTCAGCTTCACCGTCAAGGGCGCGAAGAACCGTTCGACGGTCGTCATCACGCCGCTGGCCGCCTAAGGCCAGCTGACGCGGGCGAGCCTGTCGCCCGACGCCCCAAGCCCCGGCCCTCCCGGGGCTTTGTCATTTCTGAAGCCTGGCGCGCCGCACGACGGCGGGCCGGCTGCAACCCAGCCATTACGATGGCCGCCCGCCATGAAATTCGTTGACGAAGCCACCATTGATGTTGCCGCTGGCAATGGCGGGGCGGGCTGCGCGAGCTTTCGCCGCGAGAAGTTCATCCCCTTCGGCGGGCCGGACGGCGGCGACGGCGGCAAGGGCGGCAGCGTCTGGGCCGAAGCGGACCGCAACCTCAACACGCTGATCGACTACCGCTACGCGCGCCGCCACGAGGCGCGCAACGGCGAGGCCGGGCGGGGCTCGGATTGCTTCGGTGCGGCGTCCGATGACGTCGTACTGCGCGTGCCGGTCGGCACCATCATCACGGACCTCGAAACCGAGTCCGTCATCGGCGAGTTGCTCGAGCCTGGCGAGCGCATCCTGCTCGCCAAGGGTGGTGACGGCGGCTTCGGCAACCTGCATTTCAAGACCTCGACGAACCGCGCGCCGCGTCAGAAGACGCCGGGCTGGCCGGGCGAGGTCAAGAAGCTGCGCATGGAGCTGCGCGTGCTGGCCGACGTCGGCCTGCTGGGCCAGCCCAACGCAGGCAAGTCGACGCTGATCACGGCGGTGTCCAACGCCAAGCCCAAGATCGCCGACTACCCGTTCACGACGCTGCACCCCAACCTGGGTGTCGTGCGCGTCGCGCCGGAGAAGAGCTTCGTCGTCGCCGACATCCCCGGCCTCATCGAAGGCGCCGCTGAAGGCGCAGGTCTGGGGCACCAGTTCCTGCGCCATCTGCAACGCACGCGGCTGTTGCTGCACGTTGTCGACCTGGCGCCCTTCGATCCGGAAGTCGATCCGGTCAAGGAAGCCAAGGCCATCGTCGCCGAGCTGAAGAAATACGACCCGGCGCTGCACGCCAAGCCGCGCTGGCTGGTGCTGAACAAGCTGGACATGGTGCCCGAGGACGAACGCGCCGCGCGCGTGAAGGACTTCGTCAAGCGCTACCGCTGGAAGGGCCCGGTCTTCGAGATCTCGGCACTGACCCGCGAGGGCTGCCAGCCGCTGATCCACGCGATCTACGACCACGTCGCCGCCGAGCAGCGCGTGCTCGAAGAGCCCGATATCCGTTTCGAATCTCCTGCTGAATGAGCTTGCTGTCCGGCGCGCGCCGCATCGTTGTCAAGGTCGGTTCCAGCCTCGTCACCAACGAGGGCCGGGGCATTGATGCCGAGGCGATCGCGAACTGGAGCCGCCAACTCGCAGCGTTGGCGAGCGAGGGGCGCGAGCTGATCATGGTGTCCAGCGGCGCCATCGCCGAGGGCATGAAGCGCCTGGGCTGGACGACGCGGCCCAAGGAGTTGCACGAGTTGCAGGCCGCGGCTGCTGTCGGCCAGATGGGCCTGGCGCAGATGTACGAGAGCCAGCTCAGCGCGCACGGCATGCACAGCGCCCAGGTGCTGCTGACCCACGCCGACCTGGCCGACCGCGAGCGTTATCTCAATGCCCGCTCGACGCTGCTGACGCTGATGGCCCACCGCGTGCTGCCGGTCATCAACGAGAACGACACGGTCGTCAACGACGAGATCAAGTTTGGCGACAACGACACGCTGGGTGCGCTGGTGGCCAACCTCGTCGAGGCCGATGCCCTCGTCATCCTGACGGACCAGCGCGGCCTGTACTCGGCCGATCCGCGCAAGGACCCGAATGCGCGCTTCATCGATAACGCGCAAGCCGGCGACCCGGAGCTGGAGCGCATGGCCGGTGGCGCCGGCTCCAGCATCGGCCGCGGCGGCATGATCACCAAGATCCTCGCCGCCAAGCGCGCGGCTGGCAGCGGCGCAGGCACCGTCATCGCCTGGGGGCGTGAGCCCGATGTGCTGCTGCGCCTGGCGCGCGGCGAGGCCATAGGCACGGCCCTGCACGCCGCCACGCCAAAGCTGGCGGCGCGCAAGCAGTGGATGGTCGACCACCTGCAGATGCGCGGCGCCGTGCGCATTGACGCGGGTGCCGTGACCAAACTGCGCGGCGAGGGCAAGAGCCTGCTGCCCATCGGCGTCACGGAGGTGCAGGGTGATTTCCATCGGGGCGATGTCATCGCCGTGCTGGCGCCTGATGGCACCGAGCTGGCGCGTGGACTGGCCAATTACTCGGGCACGGAGTCACGCCTCATCGCGCGCAAGCCGTCGTCGGAGTTCGAGAACGTGCTTGGCTATGCGGCCGAGCCCGAGCTGATCCACCGTGACAATTTGGTGCTCCGCTAGGAGCAGCCAAATTTTGGAGTCCTGCTAGGGGCGACCAAACTGCGGTGCAGACACCACCTGGTCCTGTGCCGGGTCGCCCGGCGATTCACCGTCCGGCGGCGTCTCAGGGCCATCCAGCGGCATCGGTCCACTGATCCGCCCTTCGCCACGATGCGCCGGCCGCATGCCGGCGCGCAGATAGCGGTTGTGGTGGTTGATGCGCGGCAGGAAGCGCGCGAGTTCGGTCAGCGCCATCTCGTAGACGCCGCGCTTGAACTCGATGACGGCCTCCAGCGGCACCCAGTACTCGTTCCAACGCCAGGCGTCGAACTCCGGGTGGTCGGTAGCGCGCAGGTTCATGTCGCAGTCGCGGCCGACCATCTGCAGCAGGAACCAGATCTGCTTCTGGCCCTTGTAGTGCCCGCGCGCATCGCGGCGGATGAAGTGCTCGGGCACCTCATAGCGCAGCCAATCTCGCGTTCTCGCGATGATGCGCACATGCTCGGGAATGAGCCCCACTTCCTCGTGGAGCTCTCGGAACATCGCCTGCTCAGGCGTCTCGCCGTGTTTGATGCCCCCTTGCGGGAACTGCCACGAGTGCGTCCGGATGCGTTTGCCCCAGAAGACCTCGTTGCGGTGGTTGAGCAGGATGATGCCGACGTTGGGGCGGAAGCCTTCACGGTCGAGCATAATCAACCTCAAATCTCTAGTTGGTTCGATTATTGCATCGGGCCGCGATTGCGGTACGGCCCTCGCTAACCCGGAGATTTGTCCCTGTTTTGTTGTGACTTCGGCCGGGTTTGCACCCGGCCTTTGCATTTGGTCTGCCCATGAAAGCCTCCCAGTTCTTCGTCTCTACGCTCAAAGAAGCCCCCGCGGATGCCGAGGTCGTCAGCCACAGGCTGATGATGCGCGCCGGCATGATCAAGCGCCTGGGTGCGGGCATTTACAACTACATGCCGATGGGGCTTCGCGTCATCCGCAAGGTCGAGAAGATCATCCGCGAGGAGATGGACGCGGCCGGCGCCGTCGAGTGCCTGATGCCCGTCATCCAGCCCGCYGAGCTGTGGCAGGAAACGGGCCGCTTCGACAAGATGGGCCCCGAGCTGCTGCGCGTGAAGGACCGCCATGGCCGCGACTACATCGTGCAGCCGACCAGCGAGGAAGTCATCACCGACATCGCCCGCCAGGAGCTGCGCAGCTACCGCCAGCTGCCGAAAAATTTCTATCACATCCAGACCAAGTTCCGCGACGAGCGCCGCCCGCGCTTCGGCCTGATGCGCGGCCGCGAGTTCACGATGAAGGATGCTTATTCCTYCGATCGTGACGTGGAAGCCGCCGGACGCAGCTACGACAACATGTACGCGGCCTACGGCAAGATCTTCGATCGCTTCGGCCTGCAATACCGCGCCGTGGCGGCGGACACGGGCGCCATCGGTGGCGACCGCTCGCACGAGTTCCAGGTCATTGCCGAGACGGGCGAGGACGCCATCGTCTATTGCCCGACCAGCGACTACGCCGCCAACATGGAGCTGGCCGAAGGCGTGGCGCTGACGGCCTCGCGCGGCGCGGCCACGCAGGCGCTGGCCAAGACGCCCACGCCTGGCAAGGCCACCTGCGCGGACGTCGCCGGGTTGCTGGGCCTGCCGCTGGCGCAGACGGTCAAGTCGCTGGTGCTGGCCACTGATGAGCTGGACAAGGACGGCAACATCACCAAGACGCAAGTCTGGCTGTTGCTGGTGCGCGGCGACCATGAGCTGAATGAAGTGAAGGCCGGCAAGGTCGAAGGTCTCAAGGGCGGCTTCCGCTTTGCGACCGGCGGCGAGATCGACGCCCACTTTGGCTGCAAGCCCGGCTACCTGGGCCCGATCTTTTCAAAGGAGGGCCTGAAGGCACCGCTGAAGATCGTCGCCGACCGCACCGTCGCCAACATGGCCGACTTCGTCTGCGGCGCCAACGAGGTGGACTTCCACTTCACCGGTGCGAACTGGGGCCGTGATCTGCCCGAGCCCGACGTCGTTGCCGACCTGCGCAACGTCGTCGTTGGCGACCCGTCGCCGGACGGCAAGGGGGTACTGGCCATCCAGCGCGGCATCGAGGTGGGCCATGTGTTCTACCTCGGCACCAAGTATTCGGCGGCGATGAACGCTACTTTTCTCGACGAGAACGGCAAGCCCAAGCTGATGGAGATGGGCTGCTACGGCATCGGCGTGACGCGCATCCTGGGCGCGGCCATCGAGCAGAACCACGACGCGCGCGGCATCATCTGGCCGGACGCGATTGCGCCGTTCACGGTGGTCATTTGCCCCATCGGCGCGGACCGCAGCGCGGACGTGAAGGCCGCCGCCGACAAGCTCTATGACGAGCTGAAGGCGCTGGGCGTGGACGTGCTGCTGGACGACCGCGGCGAGCGCCCGGGCGCGATGTTCGCGGACTGGGAACTGATCGGCATCCCGCATCGTGTCGTGCTGGGAGACCGCGGCCTCAAGGAAGGCCAGGTCGAGTACCAAGGCCGTCGTGACGAGGCCGCGACCAAGCTGGCTGTTGCCGATGTGCTGGCCCACCTGAAGCAAAAGCTGGCGTGACCGACGCGGGGCGCCAGCCGCCTCGCGAGGTGGCGGTGGATGCGCTGCGCGCGCTGGCGCTGCTGCCCGTGATTGCAGTGAACTGGGTGGGCTATGCCGCGCTGCCCGATGCCGGCCCGCTCGCCGCCGCGACACCTGCGGAATCCTGGCTGGCGCAGGGCTGGCTGATCGCCATCGCGACCTTGCTGGCCGGCAAGGGCATCACGCTGCTGACCTTCCTGTTCGGCTACAGCCAAGGCCTGTCGCGGCGGGCGCGGGGCGAGCAGGCCGGCATCGTGCGCCGGCGGCGCATGGGCCGGCTGCTGCTGCTTGGCCTGGTGCATGGGCTGCTCGTCTACGCAGGCGACATCCTCACCCTCTATGCTGCCTGCGGGCTGTTGATGCTGAGCTGGTCGCGCCTGCGCTTGCTGCAGCTTCGGCGGCGTTTCATGGTGCTGCTGGCGGTGGAGCTGGCGCTGACCGCGCTGGCCTCGCCCTGGATCAGCGATCTGGCCCGAAGCAAAGCTGCGCAAGCGCTGTCGTCACTCGCCACGCCCAGCGGCTGGCTCGACTGGCTGGCGCTCAACAGCTGGGGTTTCCTGGTCAACCAGATGAGCATGCTGCTGCTGGGTTTCCTGATGCCGTTGGGCTTGATGACGGCGGGCCTGATGGCCGCCCGTCTGCGACTGTTCAGCCATCCGCGCTGGCGACCCGTGCTGCGGCGTTGCGCGCGGCGTTGGTTGTGGCCCGGCCTGGTTCTCAACCTGGCCTGGGGCCTGACGCTGTGGCGGGCGTTGCGGACCGCCGAGCACGACTGGGCCGACGTCGTCGTCTATGCCATCAACAGCATGTATGTGACGATGCCGCTGCTGTTTGCGGTGGTGCCGTGGCTGGTGTTGGCGGCGCAGCGCCGCGCGCCTGCCGCAGAGCGTCTGGCACTGGCCGGGCGCCAGACGCTCAGCCTGTACATCGGCAGCTCGCTGTTGAGCCTCGCGCTGCTCAGTGGCGTGGGCCTGGCACTGCCACTGGGCACGGCGGCCTTGGGCATGCTGGCGATGCTCTACTGGGGGCTGTGGGTGGCGTTGGCGCCGCGTTGGCAAGGGCGTTTGCCGCTGGAGGCGTGGTTGTCCAGATGATGGCCGGGAAGACAGTGATCCCCTCTTCGACGGTGTCCCTTTCGCGCCGCAGCCTGCTGCTGGGCGGGGCGTCTGGCCTGTTGCTGCCGTCTCGCCAGGCCTGGGCGGGTGCGCAGCGCGAGGAGCCGTTGATGGATTCGATCCGCTCGGCCTTGAGCGCGTCCATCGCCCAGGCCGCGCCGCCGCGGCCGAAGTTCGACGACACCGAAGCCCGTATGGCCTATCTGCGCTGGCTGGGCGCCATGAGCGAGCGGCTGAAGAAGCGCAAGACCGAGACGCAGATCCGCATCGAGTTCCTGGAGACGGTCTGGTACGAAGCCCGGCGCGCGGGCCTGGAGCCAAGCCTGGTGCTGGGCCTGGTGCAGGTGGAGAGCGGCTTTCGCAAGTACGCCATCAGCACGGCCGGCGCGCGCGGCTATATGCAGGTCATGCCGTTCTGGACGCGCGCCATTGGCGACGGCAATGCGTCGGGCCTTTTCCACATGCAGACCAACCTGCGCTTTGGCTGCGTGATCCTGCGCCACTACCTCGACATCGAGAAGGGTGACATGTACCTCGCGCTGGGCCGCTACAACGGCAGCCGCGGGCGGCCGGAGTATCCGAATGCGGTGTTCGCGTCGCGCCGGCAGTGGCTGTTGCCGGGCGAGACGTAGGTCTCTTCAGGCCTTGGTCGTGAGCGAGCCCGGATAGGTCAGGGCGCTTGACGCCGCCGAGACCGAGAACACGACGCTGGCCGTGCCCGCCTGCTGCATCAGCGAGGTGTAGAGCGACATGACGCCGCTGCTGCTCTTGGCGAGCTTGGCCGCCTGCGAGATGGCGGCGCTCTGCTGGATGGTCGCCGACAGCTTCAGCGCCTCGCGAGCCTGGCCGGCGATGCGGGTCGCGAAGCTGGGCTGGCTGGCGTCGGCGCTCAGGAAAGCCTTGGTGGCGGCCTTGTCGGCGTCGCTGCCCTTGAGGTCGACGCTGCCGTCGCTCTTGATGGTGAACTCGACCGCGCCCGTCAGCTTGACGCCGGCCTTGTCCAAAGCCGCGCGCAGCTCGTTGGACAGGGTCTTCTGGCCGGTCTCCAGTGCCTGGGCGGCGCTTGCTGCCTTCGTGGTGCCGGCCGCTCGCTGCAGCGCCGCCGGTGAGATGGCGGGCGTGCTCGCCTTGCTGCCTGAAGCCGTGGCCTGAGGGGTCGCGCCGGCCTTGGTCGACGCGCTGCCCTGGCCCTGTGTGGACAGATAGCTGAGCAGAGAGCCATTGAGACCGGAGAACATCGCGCACCCGCAGAATTGGTGCGTGCATCTTGCAATGGCTGGTGCCCAGGCGAAGGGCGCTGCTGGGCAGGATTCGCCGGCCTGATCGAGGTTACCGAGGCTAGAGGCCCGTCCACGCCTTGGGCTGGGCCTGGGCCACGCCGGCCAGCTCCAGCACGCGCTCCACCGTCTCGTTGACCATCTCTTCGATGGTCTTGGGGTGGTGATAGAAGGCCGGCAGCGGCGGGAAGCAGATGCCACCCATCTCGGTCACGGCCACCATGTTGCGCAGGTGGGCGAGGTTGAACGGCGTCTCGCGCACCATCAGGATGAGGCGGCGGCGCTCCTTCAGCGTCACGTCGGCGGCGCGCGTCAGCAGGTTGTCGCCCAGGCCGTGGGCAATCGCGGCGAGCGATTTCATGGAGCAGGGCGCGACGACCATTGCCGCAGTGGCGAAACTGCCGCTGGCGATGCAGGCGCCGATGTCGCCCGGGGCGTAAGCGTGGTCGGCTTCGACTTCGAGCGTGGAGCGGTCCAGCCCCAGCTCGTGGTGGGCGTTCAGGATGCCGGCGGGCGTGGCGATGAGGTGGGTTTCGACGCCCAGTTCACGCGAGCGGCGCAGCAGCCGCAGCGCGTAGGCCGCGCCGGTCGCGCCCGTCAGCCCGACGACAAGCCTTTGAGCCATCAGGCCGTGGCGAGCGCTTGCTGCAACTCACCCGACTCGTACATCTCCATCATGATGTCCGAGCCGCCGAGGAACTCGCCGTTGATGTAGAGCTGGGGGATGGTGGGCCAGTTGGCGTAGTCCTTGATGCCCTGGCGCACTTCCTCGTCTTCGAGCACGTTGAAGGTCTTCAGGTCGGTGACGCCGGAGGCCTTCAGGATCTGGATGGCGCGGCCGGAGAAGCCGCACATGGGGAACTGGGCCGTGCCCTTCATGAAGAGCACGACACGGTTGGACTTGACCAGATCGTCGATGCGTTGCTGAACGTCGCTCATTGCAGTTCTCGGTAAGGCAAAACCGCAATTATCCGGGACGACCCCGGCCCGGACTCAGTAGCTGTACGCCAGGCCCAACTGAAGCAGGGGCTTGAAGCGCAGATCGCGCATCGCGTCCTCGAAACCCTGCGCGCTGCTGCGGCCCAGGCGCATGGCGCCGACGCTGCCGGACATCAGGCCCAGATCGGCACTGAAGGCGAAGCCGCTGCGGTGCAGGCGGCCGGTGTAGCCGATGCCGACGTAGGAGAGGTTGGCGCTGGGTTCCAGCGAATAGGCGTCCAGACCGCTGACCACGAGGCTGCGCCGGCCGGCCGACAGCGGGCCGCTGCCCAAGGCCAGGCCGCCGCTGCTCTGCGCCATGGACAAGGGGCCCAGCAGCAGGCCGCCGGTGGCGCGCAGGCCGCCGTGCAGGCTGGAGAAGCCGGAACTGGTGAGGTAGTAGTCGCCCAGCAGGTTGGCGCTGAGGATGCGGGAGCCGCCGAGGTGGGGCAGGGTGTCGGAGCTGCCGTCGGCGCTGTTCAGCTGCAATCGGGCCTGCCAGCGAGGCTGCGCGTCGCTATCGGCCCAGGCCGGCAGCGTGAAGAGGGCAGAGAGGCTCAGTACTGCAGCGCTTGCAAAGCGGGCCATGATCGACTCCTGCGCGGTGCAGCGGGAGGCACCGGGATTTGATACTACGCCCGCTGTTACCGCTTGTGAGCGAAGAACTGCTGGCAAAAGATCACGTATTTGCGTGATGCGTTCGCCGAGCGGCAAGTCAGGCTTGGTTGCACCAGCGGCCACCACTGGCTCGGGCCCGGCCGCCGAGGTCGCGGCGAAGGCTGATGTCCCCGAAATTGCGGACGGCCAGGTGTTGCGCCACCGCATCGGCCTGGTCCCAGCCGTGCTCTAGCAGCAGCCAACCGCCGGGGTTCAGATGCTGCGGCGCGGTGGCTACCAGCGATTTCAGGTCGCTCAGACCATCGCCGCCCGGCGTCAATGCGGTGATGGGTTCGTGGCGCAGCGCCGGCAGATGCGGGTCGTCGCCGGCGATGTAGGGCGGGTTGCTGACGACGAGGTCGAAGCGCTGGCAGGCCAGCGGCTCGAACCAGCTGCCGTGGCGCCAGTCGACGGCCAGGCCCAGGCGCTCGCCATTGGCGCGGGCGACGGCGAGTGCGTCGGCGCTGACGTCGACGGCCGTTACCTGGGCACGCGGGCAGGCGGCCTTGATGGCCAGCGCGATGGCGCCGCAGCCGGTGCCGAGGTCGACGACGCTGGGTTGGCCGGGTAGGTCGGCGAGCAGTTCCAGCGCCCAGTCGACCAGCGTCTCCGTGTCGGGGCGGGGGATGAGCGTCGCGGGCGTGACCTGCAACATCAGGCCGTGGAAGGGCTGCCAACCGGTCAGGTGGGCCAGCGGTTCGCCTGCCGCGAGGCGATGCAACGCTTCTTCGGCGCCTGGTGCCAGCGCGTCACCGTGGGTGATGAGCCAGGCGCGGCCCTGGCCGGTCAGATGGCCGATCAAGGCCTGGGCATCGCCGCGCTCGACGCCGAGCTGGCGGGCGAGGGACAACGCCTCATCGACGGTCATGCCCGGCCTTCTTCCAACTGCGCGAGCTGTTCGGCCGCCTGCGCCGCGAGCAGGCCCTGGATCACGTCGCTCAGGTCGCCGTCCATGATCTGGCCCAACTTGTAGAGCGTCAGGTTGATGCGGTGGTCGGTGAGGCGGCCCTGCGGGAAGTTGTAGGTGCGGATGCGGTCGCTGCGGTCGCCCGTGCCGACGAGGCCCTTGCGGGTGGCTGCCTCCTTGGCAGCGCGCTCGCTGCGCTCCTTGTCCTGGATGCGTGCCTGCAGCACCTGCAGCGCCTTGGCCTTGTTGCTGTGCTGGCTGCGGCCGTCCTGGCACTCGGCGACGATGCCGGTCGGCAGGTGGACGACGCGCACCGCGGAGTCGGTCTTGTTGATGTGCTGGCCGCCGGCGCCACTGGCGCGGAAGGTGTCGATGCGCAGGTCGGCCGGATTCAGGGTGATCGCCTCGGCTTCGTCAGGCTCTGGCATGACGGCGATCGTGCAGGCGCTGGTGTGGATGCGGCCCTGGGCCTCGGTCGCCGGCACGCGCTGCACGCGATGGCCGCCGCTCTCGAACTTCAGACGGCCATACACCCCACCATTTGCGCCGTCGCTCTCAATGCGCACGACCAGTTCCTTGTAGCCGCCCAGGTCCGACACGTTCTCGGACAGGATCTCGGTGCGCCAGCCCTGGGTTTCGCAGTAGCGCAGATACATGCGCGCCAGGTCGCCCGCGAACAGCGCCGACTCGTCGCCACCCGCACCGGCGCGGATTTCGAGGAAGGCGTTGCGCTCGTCGTCCGGGTCCTTGGGGATCAGCGCGAGTTGCAGCTCGGCGTCCAGCGCCGTCAGCGCCGCTTCGTTGGACGCGATTTCCTCGCGGGCCATCTCGGCCATCTCCGGGTCGGCGAGCATGTCGCGCGCGGCGGCGAGGTCGGCCTCGTGCGCCTGGTAGCGGCGGTAGTGCTCGACGAGGCTGGCCACCTCGGACTGCTCCTTGGTCAGCGCGCGGTAGCGCTTCATGTCCGAGGCGATGCTGCCGTCGGCAAGGATGGTGTCCAGCTCGGCAAGGCGGAAGCCGAGGCGGTCGAACTGCTGGCGCAGGGAGTCTTTCATGGGCGGCAAACGGAAGAGCAGTCAGGGGCGGCGCAGGCTGCGCCGGGCGGCGGCGGTGAGCGCCGCTAAGACTGCTTGTTGCCGCGCAGGAAGAGGCGCGACACGGTCTGCGCCAGTTGCAGGCGCTGTTCGCCATCACTGCTGTTCAGCTCGGCCATCGTGCCGTGCAGCAGCTTCTGCGTGATGCCCTTGGCGAGGGCATCCATCACTTCATCGACGTCCGCGCCCTTGGCCAGCAGCTTGCGGGCGCGGGCTATTTCTACTGCGCGCCAGTCATCGGCCTGCGCGTGCAGGGCCTGGATCAGCGGCACGGTGTGGCGCTGGTCCAGCCAGTGCATGAAGCTCTGCACGCCGGTCTCGACGATGGCCTCGGCCTGCTCGACGGCGGCTTGGCGCTTCTCGCCGGCGGTCTGCACCTGTGCGGCGAGCTCGTCGACGGTGTAGAGGTAGACGTCGTCAAGCTGGCCGACCTCGGGCTCGATGTCGCGCGGCACGGCGAGGTCGACCATGAACATCGGGCGGTGCTTGCGCTTCTTCAGCGCGCGCTCGACGGCGCCCAGGCCGATCAGCGGCAGGCTGGACGCCGTGCACGACACGACGATGTCGAACTCGTGCAGGCGGTCGGGCAGGTCGGACAGGCGCACGGCCTCGGCGCCGAAGCGGATGGCCAGCTTCTCGCCACGCTCCAGCGTGCGGTTGGCCACGGCCATGTGGCGCGGTGTGCGGGCCGCGAAGTGAGTCGCGGTCAGCTCGATCATCTCGCCAGCACCGACGAACAGCACGCGCGTCTTGGCGAGGTCTTCGAACAGCTGGCCGGCCAGGCGCACAGCGGCGGCGGCCATGCTGATGGAGTGGGCGCCGATCTCGGTGGAGCTGCGCACTTCCTTGGCGACCGAGAAGCTGCGCTGGAACAGCTGATGCAGCGTCGTGCCGAGTGCACCGGCGGCCTCGGCTTCCTTCACGGCCTGCTTCATCTGGCCGAGGATCTGCGGCTCGCCCAGCACCATGGAATCCAGCCCGCTGGCGACGCGGAAGGCGTGGCGGGCGGCGGCGCTGCCCTGCATCACGTAGGCGTGCTCGCGCAGCGCGCCGGCCTCGACACCGCCGGCTTGCGCCAGCCAGGCGATGGCCGGCTGCACCTGGGCCGACGGCGCGGCCACGTAGACCTCGGTGCGGTTGCAGGTCGACAGGATGGCGGCCTCGGGCGCGCCGGGCAGCTTCTGACGCAGGCCGGCGAGCGACGGCGCGAGTTGCTCAAGCGTGAACGCGAACCGCCCGCGCAGATCGAGCGGGGCGGTGTTGTGGTTCAGGCCGAGAGCAAAGACCGACATGGGGCGGATTGTAGGATTCGCGACTTTTTCACCGCCCGCCTAAGCTTCCTCGAAATGAGCCCACTCGACGCCTTTTGGCACATCGCCAACCTGTTTGCTCCGGCCTGGGGGCTGGCGGCATTGCTGGCGGGGGCGATCAAGGGTCTGTGGCGGCGTGAGGCGAAGTCTTTGAGCTGGCGGAAGTTGTGGGCTTGGGGTGCGGCGGGCGGTACGGCGGCAGTGATCGTCGCGCTGATCCTGCTGGGCCGCGATGGCCGCATGGCGGGCTACGCGTTGCTGGTGCTCGGCGTCGCCCTGCCGCAGTGGTGGGTGCTCAGCTTCAGGCGCTGAGCACGTCCTCGGTCGTGACGACCTCGGCGCGCAGCGAATGCGCGAAGGCGGTCGTGATGCGCACATCGACCAGCTGATTCATCAGCCGCAGTGAGCCGGGGAAGTTGACGATGCGGTTGCACTCGGTGCGGCCCATCAGCTCGGTGGCGTCCTTGCGGGCAGTGCCGGTGACGAGCACCTTCTCGACCTTGCCGACCATGCCTTGCGAGATCGTCAGCGCATGGGCCTCGATCGCGGCTTGCAGCTCCTGCAGGCGCTTGACCTTGACCTCGTAGGGCGTCGTGTCCTCCAGCGCCGCAGCCGGCGTGCCGGGGCGGGGGCTGAAGATGAAGCTGAAGCTCGCGTCGAAGCCGACGTCGTGCACCAGCTTCATCAGCTTGGCGTGATCTTCTTCCGTCTCGCCGGGGAAGCCGACGATGAAGTCGCTCGCCAGGCGCAGGTCCGGGCGAATGGCGCGCAGCTTGCGCACCGTGCTCTTGAACTCCAGCGCCGTGTAGCCGCGCTTCATCGCCATCAGGATGCGGTCGCTGCCGTGCTGCACGGGCAGGTGCAGGTGGTTCACGAGCTGCGGGATCTTGCCGTAGGCCTCAATGAGGCGGGGACTGAACTCATTGGGGTGGCTGGTGGTGAAGCGCAGGCGCTTGATGCCGGGGATCTCGGCCGCGTATTCCAGCAGCAGGGCCAGGTCAGCGAACTCAGACGTGTCGCCCATCTTGCCGCGGTAGGCATTGACGTTCTGGCCCAGCAGATTGATCTCCATGACGCCCTGGTCGGCCAGTCCGGCGATCTCGGTCAGCACGTCGTCGAAGGGGCGCGAGACCTCTTCGCCGCGGGTGTAGGGCACCACGCAGTAGGAGCAGTACTTGGAGCAGCCTTCCATGATGGACACGAAGGCCGAGGCGCCGTCGACCTTGGCCGGCGGCAGGTGATCGAACTTCTCGATCTCGGGGAAGGAAATGTCCACCTGCGGACGGCGCTGTGCGCGGCGAGCGTCGAGCATGGCGGGCAGGCGGTGCAGGGTCTGCGGGCCGAAGACCACGTCCACATAAGGCGCGCGCTCGATGATGGCGGCGCCTTCTTGAGAAGCTACGCAGCCGCCGACGCCGATCATGACGCCCTTGGCCTTCAGGTGCTTCACACGGCCGAGGTCGCTGAAGACCTTCTCCTGCGCCTTCTCGCGCACCGAGCAGGTGTTGAAGAGGATGAGGTCGGCCTGCTCCGGGTCGTTGGTCGGCTCGTAGCCCTGGGCGGCGCCCAGCACGTCGGCCATCTTGTCCGAGTCGTACTCGTTCATCTGGCAGCCGAAGGTCTTGATGTAGACCTTCTTGGAAGTCGTCGCGTCGCTCATTGCTTGATCCAGGTCTGGTCGCCGCCGTTGAACTGCCAGGTGGCCGCCTCGGCGCGGGTCGTCGGCCAGGGTTTGTTGGCCAGCTCAATGGGGTTCAGGATCCAGACGTCCATGATCAGCCCGCTGTTCTCCACCGTGTAATGCACGACGACCTTCTGGCCCGTGATGGCGCCGGGCTGCACGAGCAGATTGGTGTCGCCCTTGATCCGGCTGCCGGGTGCGAGGCGGGCGGCCCGGCCGTTCAGCAGCACGTCGGGGTGCTGGGTGACGACGAGTTCGCCGCGCAGCGTGGCGGGCGTGAAGAAGCGGTGCTGCTGGGCGTGAGCGACCAGACAACTGGCGGCGAGGGCCAGCGGGATGACACAGCGGTACATGGTATTTGTCCAGTGGCTGCGAAAGCAGCGATCTCCAGCGAAGACGGCTGCGGAAACGAAAACGGCCCGAGGGTTGCTCGGGCCGTTCTCGACTTGTTTGGTGGCGCTTCAGGGACTCGAACCCCGGACCTGTGGATTATGATTCCATCGCTCTAACCAACTGAGCTAAAGCGCCTGAGCCCGCCATTCTAAGCGAAGTTTTTTGAGGCTGGCAAGTGGGTCACAAACTGGCCCCGCAGATCAAGGTGCGGCGGGGCGCAGGAAGGCTTGTAGCGGCTTGCCCGGCAGGCGTTTCAGACCCTCGACGAGTTGCGTGGCGTTGAACACCGCGCCGGCATCATTCGTGTGGGTGCGGGCGTCCGAGAAGAAGGAGTCGACGCGCTCGGCGCCGATGCCGCGATAGGCCTCCGTGACGAGCATCGTCAGGTCGATGAACTGGGCACCGTTGGCGCGGGCGACCTGTTCGCCCCAGGCGGCGTAGTTCTCGAAGTCGCGCGGCTGCTCGGGCTTCCAGCGATCCTTGTGCGGGATGGGCGACAGCACGACGACGCTCGCGCCCTTGGCCTTGGCATCGTTGATGTAGCGCGCCAGGTACCAGCCGAAGCTCTGCACCATCTCCTTCGTGCCATCGGGCCGGGTGTCTTCCACGGCCTCGGGGCCGATGCCGGGCACGGAGCCACGGTTCTTGCCGGCGGGGTCGCCGATGCGGGCGCCGTCGTTGTGGCCGAACTGGATCAGCAGCGTGTCGCCGGCCTTGAGCTGCTCCAGCACCGAGGCCCAGCGCCCTTCGGTGAAGAAGGTGCGGCTGCTGCGGCCGCCAATGGCGTTGTTGACGACGTTGATGCGCTGCGTGTCGAAGAAGGGCGCCAGGCGCTCGCCCCAGCCGTAGGCGCCGCCCTGGCCGCCGCTGCGCACGGTGGAGTCGCCGATCAGCACGAGGCTGGGCAGCTTGGGGTCGCGCGGGGCTTCGACCTTGACCTTGCGGGCGTCGACCACCGGCCGGTCGTCGCTGCCATCGGGCGCGAAGCGGCTCAGGTAGACCGTGTCCGGCAGCACCTTGTTCTGAATCAGGCCGGCGATGACGAGCTGGGCATTCACTGCGGCGCCGAGCCAGTTGGTGTGCACGGTCTCCTGGGGCATGTCGGCCGGGAAGAACTTCTCGACGTTCGCCTTGCCCTGCGCCTCGTAGCGCAGCGCGCCCCATTCGTTGAGGTCGATGAAGGCCACGTTTTCCTGCTTGGCGACCTCGGCGGCCCAGGCGGCGAAGTTGCCGCCTGCGCGCGTGACCTTGACGCCATCGGCCTCCCAGCGCTTGCGGATCACCGGCGACGCGACGACGGGCGTCGCGCCCGCCGCGCGGATCTCGGCGATGAAGCCGCGCAGGTAGCCGCCGTAGGTGTAGACGGTTTCAGGCTTGCCGGTGAGCAGGTTGTTGATGTCTTCCTTTTCGGGCCCGGTGCCGCGCAGCACGCCGCGGGCGCGGCTGTTGTCGTTGACGGGGCTGGCGTCGTTGTGGCCGAACTGCATGACGACCCAGTCGCCCTTCTTGATGAAGGGCTTGGTGCGATCCCAATGGCCGCTCGTGCGGTAGGTGCGGCTGCTCAGGCCGCCCACGGCGCGGTTGACGACGTTGATCTTGTTCTGGTCGAGGTAGGCGGCGATGGGGTTGCCCCAGCCCCATTGGCCCTCGGCGCCCTTGCCCTGGCCGTCGTCGCGGCCGTTGCGCACGGTGGAGTCGCCGATGAAGATCAGTGACGGCAGCTCGGGCTTCGCGGGCTCGGGCAGCTGGATCTGTGCGCGTGCGGGGTCCGTCGTGGCGGTGAACTCCTGCGCATAGGCCTGAGCCAGTGGCAGGGAGAGCAGCAGGGCCGCAACGAGGCGGCGCGTGGGCGTGGAAGTCATGGCGCGCATGCTAGGAGGGTCGCGCCCCGCCGGGCGGGCGGTACAGCGCAAGTTCTTGAGCGATTGGCGGCCAGCAACAGTCCTTGACACAGCCGGGCCTAGAGTCGCCGCACTTCGACCTGACGGCCCTGCCATGCGCTCCAAGAAAACCCTGTTCATCGGCGCCTTGCTCAGCCTGGCGCTCGGCTCCGCCTGGGCCCAGATCGGCCAGCGCTTCCCGTCCGAGAAGCGCGTCGTGCCCGACCCGGTCACCGGCACACCGCTGACCTTTTTGACGACACAGCCGCGCGGCGACGCCAAGATCTACCCCAGCCATCCGCAGTGGACGGCCGACGGCCAGTGGCTGGTGTTCCGCTCCAACCGCGTGAAGGGCGAGGCCATCGCCGTCAACGAGGCCACGGGCGACCTGGTGCAGGTCACCGAGGGCGGCTACGAGGGCATGCTCAACCTGGCGCAGTCGGGCGGCAACAAGCTCTACTTCCTGCGCAAGGACCCGACCGGCGCTGGCGGCGACAAGGTCAGGCAGGCCGTCGAGGTGGACCTGACCCGCGTGTTCGCCGACAGCAAGGCCGGCGCCATGAAGCCGGCCAGCGCCTACCAGCGCATCTTCGCCACGCTGCCTGCGGAGCTGGAGGCCTATGGCGACAACGCGCTGGACGCCGATGGCCAGTGGTTCTACTTCCGCATCCAGGGCAAGGCCTACGCCGGCGCAAAGCTGTCGGCCGGCACCAAGGTCGAGGCGCCCTTCGGCCCGCGTGGCATGGGCGCCGGCCCGCATGCCATCGGCAAGATCAATGTGAAGACGGGTGAGATCCAGCACGTCGTCTCCGTGCCCTTCCAGATCGGCCACATCCAATCCAACTCATGGAACCCGGGCGAACTGGTGTTCAGCTGGGAGACGGGCGGCAAGTCGCCGCAGCGCACCTGGACGGTCAAGGGCGACGGCACCGGCCTGCGGCCGCTCTACCCGGAAGCGCCCTACGAGTGGGTCACGCACGAGGCCTTCATTGGCAAGGACGAAGTGGCGCTGGCCATCATGGGCCACCGCCCGGTCCCGGGCGTCATGGATCCGAACCGGCCGGCGGGCACCGCCGTCGAAGGCGCCAACCCCGGCCAGGAGGACGGCTGGGGCAACACCGGCACGCGCGAGAAGCCCACGGGCCTGGCCATCATCAACTTGCGTACGCGCGAGATGATCATTGCCGGCCAGACGCCGAAGGGCAGCGGCCTGTGGCATGTGCATGGCTCATTCGACGGCCGCTTCGCGGTCGGCGACGACTTCGAGCGCGGCCTCTACCTGATCGACCGCCGCACGCGCGAAATGATCCTGCTCAGCGCGGGCCACAAGACCACCGCGCGCGATCACGTCCACCCGACCTTCAGCCCCGACGGCAAGAAGATCCAGATCCAGTCGGCCCTGCTGGCGGCGGACGGGCGCGAGATGAGTATCTGCATCGTGCCGGTGCCGCAGGCCTGGCTGGAGCGCCGCCCCTGAGATTGTTTGAATATGTTTCGAGCGTCGAGCTCGAGATTGAATATTCGAATTTATTGAGGTGGCCAATTGATTGGCGCGCTCGCGATTGAATATTTCGAATATTCGTTGAGTGGCCGCGCCGCAACGGCAATGCGCAGCGATCTGAGCGCAGGCTGCGCTTTGCGAGGGTTAACGCCAGCCGAAGCAATCACGCGCCTGATTCTTTCCTGCGCGCTGAGCCGGCCAGAAACCAGGCGCCTAGACTCGTTGCGGGGCAAATAAGACAAGGCGCCTTTGTCGCGCTGGTTGGGTTGATATTTTGGAGACAAACAAAATGCTGAAGAAGATTCACGGCCGCGCGCCGGTTTCGGGTTGGACTCCCCTCGCGCTGGCCGTTTCGGCCGCCTTGGCCAGCCAGGCCCACGCCCAGCAGCCCGCCGCACCGGCGGCTGCCGCGTCCGCGCCGGCCGCCCAGGACACCAACCAGCTTGAGACCGTCGTCGTGACGGGTATCCGCCGCTCCATCCAGAGCGCCATCGACCGCAAGAAGAACGCGTCCACCGTCAGCGACAGCATCGTTGCGGAAGACATCGACCAGTTCCCGGACAAGAACGTCGGCGAGGCGTTGTCGCGCATCACCGGCGTGCAGCTGTCGCGCCAGTTCGGCGAAGGCTCGCAGGTGTCCATCCGCGGCGTCGAGCCCAACCTGAACCGCGTCCAGATCAACGGCATGTCGGTGCTGAGCACCAACGGCGGTGCCGGCCGCGGCGCTGAGCTGCGCGAGCTTGCGTCGGAGCTGATCGCTTCCATCGACGTCATCAAGGGATCGACGGCTGACCTGACCGAAGGCGGCATCGGCGGCACCGTGGAGATCAAGACGCGCAAGCCGCTGGACTTCACCAAGCGCACCATCGCCGGCACGCTGGCGGCCGAGCAGGGCAGCCTGCGCGGCGGCGTGCAGCCGCGTGGCACGCTGCTGCTGGCCGACAAGTTCCTGGACAACAAGCTCGGCCTGATGGCCAACCTGGTTTACGACAAGATCTACACGCGCGGCGACTTTGCGCGCAACACGTCCTGGGCCTTCCTGCGCGACTGGGACTTCTCCGCCGACAAGACCATCACCAGCCTGAACGCCAACGCTGCGGGCGTGACCACCAAGGCCGGCTGCACCAGCCTGGCCGCCGCCGACCAGGCGCCCTGCAACTCGCAATGGTTCGATTACTCGCCGCGCATCTCGCGCTACGGCATCTGGACCCGCGACCACGAGCGCAGCTCCGCCGAAGTGACCGCGCAATACCAGTTCACCAAGGAGCTGGATGCCTTCGTGAGCTACCAGGCGAACACGCAGGCGCAGCGGCTCAATGACATGAACTACGGCACCGACTTTTCAGCCATCACACGGCTGGCATCGTCGGGCAATGCGCCGGTCTACGCGGCCAACGGCACCGTTGCCACGGCGGGCACCTGCGTCGCAGCGCCGTCTGCTGCAACGCCGGCCGGCATGACGGTGGAGAACCACCACGTCACGCAGTTCACCGTGGGCAACTGCCTGAACGTGGCCGGCCAGGGCGGCCAGGGCGCGTTCAGCACGTCGGCGCGCGATTTCGCGCTGGACATCAAGTCCAAGTACACCAGCGCCGGCTTCAAGTTCAAGAACGACAAGTGGCGCATCGAAGGCCTGCTGGGTGACTCCAAGTCGGACTACAAGAGCGAGAGCAACAACATCGTGCTGACGCAGAACGCGCCCGGCCTGGTCGTCAAGCTCGACGGCAGCCACCTGCCGCAGTTCACGTTCCCGACGGCCTACAGCCCGGACAACGCCTCGTCCTATGTGCAGGCGCAGCTGCAGTACCGCCCGTCGGCCACGAAGAACACCGAGCGCCAGGGCAAGCTGGACTTCCAGTACAACTTCGATCACCCCTTCTTCCAGAGCCTGTGGTTCGGCGGCCAGATGCGCGAGTCCAGCGCGCGCCAGTACAACGGCGGCGGCTACCTGGTGCAGAACAACGGCAGCCTGACCGCTACCGACGAAGCGGTCGACATCAATGTCCGCACCGCCAACGTCAACCAGACCTTCATCTGGGACCCGCTGTACACCGGCACGGCGCAACGCCCCAACGACGCGCAGACCTACATCAACAGCGGCTTCAAGACCTCATATGTGACCGGCACGCGCATGCAGGAGATCGTCAACACGATCCGCACGAAGTCGCCCGGCACCTTCCTGGGTGGCTATGGCGACGTGACCGGCGTCCCCGCCAACTGGACGGCACCGAGCTATGCGGCGACGACGGCGTCGGGCATTTTCGACGCCAGCGATTTCTCCCACAAATACCTTTACTCGTCGCCCGGCAACGACGGCAAGACCTATCCGCAGATCCCGGCCTTCGACGTCACCGAGAAGGTCAAGGCGGCTTATGTGCGGCTGGACTGGGGCACCGAGATCTTCGGCCTGCCGCTGGATGGCAATGTCGGCGTGCGCTACGCCCGCACCGACCTGAGGACGACCGGCCTGCAGACGGACCGCACCTGCAACCCGCTCACGGTGTCGACCTGTGCGCCCCTGGTGAACACCAACAAAGTGGTCACGCTCGACAACAGCTACAGCGACGTGCTGCCCAGCCTGAACGCCACGCTGCAGCTGATCGGCGGCAAGCTGCTGGTGCGCGGTGGCACGGCCAAGGTGATGGCGCGTCCGGCGATCGACCTGCTGGCGCCCAACGTCACCTGCACGACCGGCAGCGGCGACCCGGCGCGGGGCGGTAACGGCACCGACACCTGCACGGCCGGCAACCCCGACCTCAAGCCCTATCGCGGCACCAAGTACGACCTGAGCGTGGAGTACTACCCCAGCCGCGACACGCAGTTCAGCCTGGCCACCTTCCGCACCCAAATCGGCACCTACGTGCGTACCGGCGTCTACCAGCCGAAGGTGAACTTCTACGGCGACGCCCGCCTGTTCGACGTGACGCAGGCCGTCAACAGCGAGGGCGCCAAGACGCAGGGCCTGGAGCTGGCGGGCCGCACGGCGCTGACCTTCCTGCCGGGCCTGCTGGGCAACTTCGGCGTCGACGCCAACTACACCCGCATGACGTTCAGCTACGCCAAGGGCAACGAGCTCATCAGCCCGCTGGACAACTCGGTGCTGCCGTATCCGGGCCTGTCGAAGAACTCCTACAACCTGGGCCTGTGGTACGACGACGGCAACTTCAACGCCCGCCTGGCCTACGCCTACCGCGACAAGTACTACACCGGTGGCAACGACGTCTCGGGCAACCCGAACTTCAGCGACAAGACCGGCTACCTGGACGCCAAGATCCAGTGGAAGGCGACGAAGAATTTCACCGTGGCCTTCGAAGCCAAGAACCTGACCGACCAGGCCGAACTGACCTACGCGGGCGACCTGTCGCGCCCCAACGAGCTGGCCTGGTCCGGCCGTCGTTACTACGTGACGCTGGGCTTCAAGCTCTGACGGCGTTTTTGATCTCCGGGCGTTGGCCGGCATGGCCAATCCTGTTGCGCCTGAATTTCAGGTGCGGGCCCCGCGAGGGGCCTCTTTTTTTGGCTGGAATGGAACCCCTCGCCCAGTCCCGCCGCGCTGGACGCGGGCGGGCCTGGTCGGTCCCCCTGGGGGACGGCGATGCTTGCGGCGTTGAGCCGCCGGCACATCGCCATGCGGGCCGGCTTGGGAGCGGCCCGGCGCTCGGCCCATTCCCTGGCACTACGGCCGTGCGAATTTGAATTGGAATGCTGACATGACTCTCTCGTCCACGATCTCCAAGCTGGCCTGCGGCCTGCTGATGGCCGGCGCTCTCACGGCCCATGCGGACACGCGCCAGATGGAGAAGCTCGACCGCGGCGTCGTCGCGCTGTCGACCTCGTCCGGCGTATTCGTCAGCTGGCGGCTGCTCGGCACCGAGCCGGCTGGCGTGCGCTTCAACGTCTATCGCGACGGCAAGCGCGTCAACGCCGAGCCGCAGGCGTTGGCCAATCTGGTGGATGCGAAGGGCAGCGCCGACAGCCTCTACACGGTGCGCGCCGTGGTGTTCGGGCACGAGCAGGCCGCGTCTGCCGCCACCGCGCCCTGGAGCCAGCCCTACCTGCGCGTGCCGCTGCAAAAGCCCGAGGGCGGCACCACGCCGGACGGCGTCGCCTACACCTACCAGATGAACGACGGCGCACCCGCCGACCTGGACGGCGATGGCCAGTACGAGCTGGTCGTGAAGTGGCAGCCCACCAACGCCAAGGACAACTCGCAGAAGGGCCACACTGGCAACACCTTCGTCGATGCCTACAAGCTCGACGGCACGCGGCTTTGGCGCATCGACCTCGGCCGCAACATCCGCGCCGGTGCCCATTACACACACATGGTGGCCTACGACCTGGACGGCGACGGCAAGGCCGAAGTGATGATGAAGACGGCCGACGGCACGGTGGACGGCGCCGGCAAAGCGATCGGCGACACCAAGGCCGACTACCGCAACGAGGCAGGCTACGTGCTGGCCGGTCCCGAATTCCTGACCGTCTTCAACGGCCAGACCGGCGCGGCCATGGCGACGGTGGACTACAACCCGCCCCGTGGCGACACCGCTGCCTGGGGCGATGCCTATGGCAACCGCGTCGACCGCTTCCTGGCCGGCGTCGCCTACCTGGACGGGCAGCGGCCCAGCGCCGTGTTCTCGCGCGGCTACTACACGCGCGCCGTCATCACCGCCTGGGACTGGCGCGACGGCAAGCTGACCCAGCGTTGGGTCTTCGACAGCAATGCCGATGCCGAAAGCAAGCCCGCCGCAGGGCAGGGCGCCCATTGGTTCTCGGTGGCCGACGTGGACCGCGACGGCCGCGACGACATCATCTACGGCGCTGCCACCATCGCCAGCACCGGCAAGCTGCTCTACAGCACCGGCCTGTGCCACGGCGACGCGCTGCACGTCAGCGCCTTCGACCCGGCGCGCGAAGGCCAACAGCAGATCTTCATGGTCCACGAGAGCCCGCGCTGCTACGGCGAGCATGGCCTGGAGATGCACGACGCGGCCACCGGCAAGGTGCTGTGGAGCATGTCCGGCAAGAACACCGACGTGGGCCGCGGCGCGTGCTTTGACATCGACCCCGCCTACCCCGGCGCCGAGTGCTGGGGCTCTGTCGGCGGCCTGATGAGCGCGGGCGGCAAGCTCATCAGCGAGAACCACCCCAACCGCTACAACTTCGCGATCTGGTGGGACGGCGACCTGCTGCGCGAGTCGCTGGATCACGTCGCCATCGACAAGTGGAACCCGGGCGCGTTCAAGTTCGAGAACGTGCTGAACGGCAAGAAGTTTGGTGCGGCCTCGAACAATGGCACCAAGGGCAACCCGGTGCTGTCGGCCGACCTGTTCGGCGACTGGCGCGAGGAAGTCGTCTGGCGCAACGAGGACAGCACCGCGCTGCTGGTCTTCTCGACACCGCTGCCGACCGAGCACCGGTTGGTGACGCTGATGCACGACCCGCAGTACCGCGTGCAGGTGGCCGCGCAGAACGCCGGCTACAACCAGCCGCCGCACACCAGCTTCCACCTCGGGCACGGCATGAAAGCGCCGCGCTACCTGCCTATCCAGACGCCATGAAACTCGCTGCCCTGCTTCTGTTGTTGGCCGCGCTGGCCGGCTGCGCCACGCCCGAACCGGCACCGCGCCCGCTCTTCCGCGATCCGGTGCTGGACGGCGCGGCCGACGTGTCGCTGGTCTTCAACCGCGGCCTGAAGCGCTGGGAAATGTTCTACACCAACCGCCGCGCCACACTGCGGCTGGACGACCCCAAGGACGTGAGCTGGGTGCACGCCACGCCCATCGGCATCGCGACGACGGACGACGGCAACCACTGGCGCGCATCGGGCGAGGCCAAGTTCCCGGCCGAGTGCACGGGCGTCACGTTGTGGGCGCCCGAGATCCAGGACTTTGACGGCACCTACCACCTGTGGCTGACCATCGTGCCCGGCGTGCACAAGAGCTGGACCGGCGAGCGCCGCATCGAGCACCTGACCAGCACCGACCTGCGCACTTGGCAATGCGCTGGCCGCGTGGACCTGGGCTCGCCCAAGGTCATCGACGCGTCCGTCATCCGTGCGCCGCAGGGCGGCTGGCGCATGTGGTTCAAGGATGAGCAGGGCGGCAGCAAGCTCAAGGTGGCCGACAGCCCCGACATGAAGACCTGGACCGTGCGCGGCCCCATCAGCCAACTGCCCGGCGAAGGCCCCACGGTCTTCCAGTTCGCCGGCAAATGGTGGCTGGTGGCTGACCTGTGGAAGGGCTTGCTCGTCATGCGCTCCGACGACGCCGAGCGTTGGGAAGAGCAGCCGACGCGAATGCTTGCCGACATCGGCCAGCACCTCACCGACCGCGCCAAGGGCCAGCACCCGGGCGTCACCGTCGTCGACGGCCGCGCCTACCTCTTTTACTTCACGCACCAGAGCGGCGAGCCCGAGGCCAAGACGGATGACCGCTGGCACCAGCGCACCGTCATCCAGGTGGCCGAGCTGAAGCTGGTGGGCGGCTGGCTGACGGTGGACCGCAACGCGCCGCCGCCGGACCTGCGCGCGGCCTTCGGAGCCCGTTGATGCGCGCGCTGCTGCTGGCCTTCTTGTTGAGCGTGGCCGGGGCAGCGCAAGCAGGCTTGAGCGTGACGACCTCGGCCTCGCCGGGCAGCGTGCCACTCGACGGCGCCGTCATCGTCACCGCGCCCAACGCCGATCCGCTAGAAGCCTTCGTCGCGAAGGACCTGGCCGATGACTTCAAGCGCCTGGGCCTGCGCACAGGCATCAAAGGCGCCGTGCAGATCTGGGTCGGCACCGCCGGCCGGCATGCGCAGATCGACGCCGCCGGCCTCGACCTCAGCAAGCTCAAGGGCTGCTGGGAGTGCTTCCAGATCGCGCTGCTACGCAACCCCGCGCCCGGCGTGAAGGCAGCCCTCGTCATCGCTGGCGCCGACCGCCGCGGCACGGCCTATGGCGTCTACACGCTGAGCCAGGCGCTGGGCGTGTCGCCCTGGCACTGGTGGGCCGACGTGGCACCGCTCAAGCGCGGGCCGCTGCACGTCTCCCTGAGCGAACCGCTGCACGACGGCCCCGCCGTCAAGTACCGCGGCCTCTTCATCAACGACGAGGACTGGGGCCTCTTCCCCTGGGCCGCCAACACCTTCGAACCCGAGGCCGGCACCATCGGACCGCGCACCTACGAGCAGGTTTTCCGCTTGCTGCTGCGCCTGAAGGCCAACACGTTGTGGCCGGCCATGCACCAGGTGTCGGGCGCCTTCAATGCCAACCCGCGCAATGCCGAGCTGGCGCAGCGCTACGGCATCGTCATGGGCTCGTCCCACGCCGAGCCCATGCTGCGCAACAACGTCGCCGAATGGAAGGCGCCGGCCGAGCAATACAACTACGCGACGCATGCCGAACAGGTGCGCGATTACTGGGCCGAGCGCCTGAAGACGAATGGCCGCTACGAGAGCCTGTTCACACTGGGCATGCGCGGCATCCACGACTCCGGCATGCAGGGCGGCGGCACGGTGGCTGAGAAGCAGGCGCTGCTGAACGGCCTGCTGGCGGACCAGCGTGAATTGCTGGCGAAGTATGTCGGCGACCCGGCCACGCTGGCCCAGGTCTTCGTGCCCTACAAGGAAGTGCTGCCGCTGCTGCCTGGCCTGGCCCTTCCGGACGACGTGACGCTGGTCTGGCCCGACGACAACTTTGGCTACATCCGCCAGTTCCCGGATGCCGCTCAAGCCAAGCGTTCGGGCGGTTCGGGCGTGTACTACCACCTGAGCTATCTCGGCGCGCCGCTGTCCTATCTGTGGCTGAGCACGACGCCGCCCGCCCTCGTCGCTGAGGAGATGGGTCGCGCCTTCGATGCCGGCGTGCAGCGGCTGTGGGTCGCCAATGCGGGCGACATCAAGCCGCACGAGGTCAACCTCAGCCACTGGTTCGACCTGGCCTGGAACCCGGCTGCGGTGCGGGCGCAGGGCCAGCAGGCTTACCTGCGTGATTTGGCGCAGCGGCTGTTCGGGCTGTCCGAGATCGCGGATATCTGGGACGGCTACTACCGTCTCAACTTCGAGCGCCGCCCCGAGCATCTGCAATACCACCTGCCCGGTGAGCGCGCGCGCCGAAGCGGCCTGGCGCCGGCCGCCATCGACGAGCGCTTGGGTCGCTTCACTGGACTCCTTGCCAGCCTGGACGCCGTGCGCCCGCACGTCGCAGCCGCGCAGCGCGACGGCTTCTTCCAGCTGGTCGAATACCCGGTGCGCGCCTCCGCCCTGGCCAACGAGCGCTTCTTCGCGCTGGAGCGCTACGCGGTGACGATGGAGCGCGACCCGCCTGGTGCCCGCCGCTTCGCTGCCCAGGCCGTGCGCGCCGACCAGCGCCTCAAGGCCTTGACCGCGCGCTACAACGGCGGCCGTTGGGCCGGCATGCTGGCCGAGGAGCCAGCCGATGGCTTGTGGACGAGCTACCGCCAGCAGGCGCCGTTGCTGCCGGCCGCCGGCCTCGGTGGCAGTGGGACCGAGGCGCTGAGAGACCTCGCGAAAGCCGCTGCCGACCTCGCCCCCGTGACCGCTGCCGCCGAAGCAAAGCCTGCGCTGCGCGTGACGGCGTCGCAAGGCTGGCGCCTCATCCCCGGCCTCGGCCGTGGCGACGGCGTGCTCCGCGCGCAGCAGCCCGGTTCAACTTTGGAGCTGCAAGCCCAAGCACCCGCCGGCGCCAGTTGCCTGCGCATACACGTGCTACCCACCTATCCGCTGACCACCGGTGAGCCGTGGCAGGCTGAGGTGTTCGTCGACGGCCAGACGCACCCGCTGCGCTGGGCCCGTGGCACGCAGGACGCCGGCTGGGCGCAGGGCGTGCTGGCCAACCGCCTGCCCGCCATGCTGACCTTGGCCGAACGCGCGGCGCCCCCGCTGCTGCTGAAGCTCAAGGCCGTTCAACGTGATCTGATGTTCGACGGTGCCGAGCTTGTGCCCGGCGCTTGCAAAGGCAACCCATGAAGCTCGCATCCCTCATCCTCGCTGCCGCCCTGCTCGCCGCGCCGCTGGCCCAGGCCCAGAACCCGCTCAACCTCGGCAAGGACCTGCGCACCGCCGACCCCTCCGGACACGTCTGGAAGGACGGCAAGATGTGGCTCTACACCTCGCACGATGAGGAATGCCAGGCCGACTTCCACATGAAGGACTGGTACGCCTTCTCGTCCACCGACCTCGTCAACTGGACCAACCACGGCGCCGTGCTGTCGGTGAAGGACCTCAAGTGGGCCACCGACTACGCCTGGGCACCCGATGCGGCCTACAAGAACGGCAAGTACTACCTGGTGTTCCCCGCCGGCACCGGTGTCAAGGACCGCCAGAACTCCAAGAACAGCACCAAGTGGATGGGCATAGGCATCGCCGAGAGCGACTCGCCCGCCGGCCCCTTCAAGGACATGATCGGCGCGCCGCTGTGGCGCAAGCCTTACGCCAACGACCCGGTGCTGTTCGTCGACGACGACGGCCGCGCCTACCTCTACAGCCGCACGTCGGGCGTCAACTATCTGGTGGCCGAGATGGCCGACGACATGCGCAGCCTCAAGGGCGAGCTGCAGAAGATGGACATGGGCGGCTACGAGCCGCCGATGGAAGGCCCGTGGGTGTTCAAGCGGGGCGGCCTGTACTACTTCACGATGCCCGAGCACAACCGCGTCCTGACCTACTACACGGCGACCTCGCCCAAGGGGCCCTGGAAGTACCACGGCGTCATCATGGAGCAGGAGAGCAACGCCAACAACCACCACTCCATCGTGCAGTTCAAGGGCCAGTGGATCCTGTTCTATCACCGCTGGCTGGATACGCCTGGCGCGGCCTGCAACAAGAAGCAGCGCCACGTGACGGCCGAGTACTTGCACTTCAACGACGACGGCACGATCCGCAAGGTCGAGCGGACACAAGAAGGCGTGGGTGATTTTCCCCGTCGGGCAACACCTGGCACCACGCCGGGCGTGACAAAGTAGCCCGCGCAATGCGCGGGCATCGCCCGCATCCTTCATGAGCGCAAAGGACTCGTCACGATGAAGCCCGTTGTTAGACGTCTTGCCTGGCTCGCCGGTATTGCCGGTGCCGGTGCCCTTGTCTATGCGCTGGGCGGCTGGCGTGGTGATGACGCCGCGGCGCCGCAGCAAGCTGCCTTGCCTGCGCCTTCCATGCTGGCTGCGGGTGGTGGCGGCCTGGCCGAGCCGGCTCGCACTGCCGAAGCTGGTCCCGCCTCAGCGCCTGCACCGACGCCGGCGGCTGCGATCCCTGCATCGGCCGTCTTGCGCCGCCCGCCTGTGAACGTCTCGCGCATGCAGCCCGACATCCAGCTCGCCATCAGCAGCGATCAGCGTGGCAAGGCTGGGGAAGCAGCGCGGCACATCCAGAGGTGCCTGGCGTTAGAGCGCGACCCAGAGCGGGTGCGCCAGCGGATGGAGGACTTGCTGCGCCGCTTGCCCGAAACCGCGCACAGCGTCATGAGAGCCAGCCACCAGGAGTTGGTCGCCTCGTGCCAGGCCGTGGACGCAGCTTCTCGCGCGCAGCTGGTGCCGCTGCTTCGGCGCAGCCTTGACGAGGGCGACAAGGGCGCGGCTGCGGGCCTGGTGCAGGCCTTGGAAAAGAACTTCAATCTGGCAGATGAGCCCGGCGTCATCCCGGCGCTGCGCCGTGACGCCTGGGACTGCGACCGCAGTTCACAAAGTGTGCTGAGCAGGCTGGTCCGCCGGGATCCTCAACTGTTGACCCCCAATGAGATCGGGGCCTTGCGCGATCAGGAACGCATCCAGCTCAGCAAGGGTCTGGAGGCAGCGCTGCGCAAGGCTGACGGTGACCCGAAGCGTCAGGCCGCCTTCGAAGGCATGCTGGCCACCTTCAAGCCGCCGCCCGAGGCCAACCCTGCGGAAGTGGCGCGGATCTCGGCCGAGATCCAGACCCGCTGCGAGGCCGCGCAAGCCGCCCTTCCCGGTGGCGGGCCTCGTGGCGTTGGCAGCTAGAGAGCCAAGCCCAGAATCCCTACGCGCAGATCAACGCGCTGGCCCGCCAGGCCTTCGCCCACTGGGGCGCCGGGCGGCTGGCCGAGGCCTCAGCGGGCTTCACCGCGGCCATCATGCTGGTTCGTGACGGCGGCTTTCCCGCCGTTGCGGACCTGCACGCCCAACTCGCCGGCGTGCTGGACACGCGGGGCCAGCTGGCCGAAGCCGTTGCCCAGTCGGAACTGGCGCTGGCGGCGGAGCAGGCGCACGCCGGGGCAAGCGATGCCGAGCCCGCCGTGAAGATCGCCTGTCACTTCCTGGCGGACCGGCTGGTACGCCACGGCCAGCCCCAGCGCGCACTGGACGTGCTGGCGCCGTCTCTGGCGGCCTTGCCCGACGACTGGCTGCTGAATCTCACCCAGGCCGAGGCGCTGTTCGCCGCTGGCCGCGTCGCAGACGCTCGCGCCGCGGGCGAGCGTTCGCTGGCGAATGCCTCATCGCAGGACCAGCGCGCGCAGCTCGCCGAGCGACTTGCGCAGGTGCTGAGCTCCTGACGGTGAGGCGGCGTGCGCGCCGGCCGTCGCAGCCGGCCCTGCGTGAAAACTACCTCGCTTGCCGGCAGGTTGGTTCGGCATAGTCCGCAGTCGTTCATGACTGCCAGCCGCGTTTCCCGATGAAGCCTGTGCCATGCCTCCCCGTGCTGTTGCCCGATGCCGGCCCTGCCGAGGCCAATCGGCTGTTGGCGGATGTGCAGGCGCGTTGCCGGAGCTGAACGCAATGACACCGACGCGGCTTCTCTTCATGCTGGCCGGCTGGTGCGTTCTGGCGATTGCTTTGAAATGGCGGCGCGACGCTGTGCCGCCTGAACCGCCGCCGCTGTCGGCCCCGCCAGTGGCACAAGCGTTGCCGGCCTCGCCATCCGCCATTGCACCGTCCGCCGAGGCCGTCTGGCAGCCGGCGGCACCGGCATCGGCGGTCGCCATTCCCCGCCCCCCGCTGGACGTTTCGCGCATGCAGCGCGAGATTCAAATAGCCGTCAGCAGCGACCAGCGCGGCAAGGCCGGCGAGGCGGCGTGGCACATCAGGGCCTGCGAAAACGTCGAGAGACTCCGTGCGGAGGTCGACGCTGGATGGCACCGCAAGTGCGAGGCTGACGGCTGCGCGCTGCTGGCCGGCATGCAGCAGGACCTGGCGTCCTGCCAGGCCGTGGATGCCGCGTCACGCGCGCAACTGGTGCCGCTGCTGCGCCGCAGCCTCGCCGAAGGCGATCAAGGTGCGGCGGCCGCGCTGGTGTTGGCGCTGGGCAAGGGTTTTGACGTGGCCTCAGAGCCCACGGTCGTGGCCGCGTTGCGCCGCGACGCCTGGGCCTGCGACCGCGTGTCGCAGCACTGGCTCAGCATGCTGGCTGCACAGCACCCGCGGCTGCTGACACCCAACGAGATCGGCGCGCTGCGTGAGGAGAAGCGCGCCGCGATCAGCAAGGCGACCGAGCAGGCGCGGCGCCGGCCCGACAGCCACTCCGCCCACATAGCTGCGTTGGAGAGCTTGCTGGCCAGCTTCGAACCGCCGCCCGGTGCCGACCCCGCCGAAGTCGCGCGGCTGGCGGCCGATATCCAGGGCCGCTGCACGCCTGAGCGCTGACCTGACCGCTCAGAACCGATACAGCCATCCCGCGAACAAGCTCGCCTGGTAGCGGCGCTCCACCAGCGGGCTCTTCTCGATCTCCTTGCCGATCAGGCGGCCCGACACGTCCAGGAACAGCATTTCATTGCTGCCCGTCGCATAGGTGAAACGCAGCCCACCTTCGGTCTGCGTGGCCGACTTGCCCAGGTAGACGGGCCGGCCGGCGATGGCCTCGTTGGGCTTCACGCCGAAGTAGTAGTCCACGAACTTCTTGTCCACGCCGCGCAGGCCGATGCGGGGCGTGATGGCCAGGTCGCCGAAGTCGAAGCGCTTCTCGTACTCCAGCGAGAAGACGCGGCCCTTGCTGTTGCTGGTCGCGTCGCCCAACACCTCCAGCGACAGCTCGCCCATGCCGGTGTCCCAGATGGCTGCGCCGCCCAGCCACAGGCCCTCCTTGCGGCGGTCCATGCCGCGCAGAAAGTCGGAGTCCTTGGCCTTGTAGCCGTCGAAGCCGAAGCGCGTGCGCAGCCGCCAGCTGACCGGGCCGGTACTGCCCAGCTTCACGTCGATGGTGGGCAGCGCGACCGACACCCACTTGCTCTCGTAGATCAGCAGCGGCAGCACACGGGCCTTGGCGTCCACACCGCGGTAGGGCTCGCGCACGGCGCCGGCGCCGATGCCCGCGATGGTCAGCGAGCTGGGTTGCCCGCCGTCGGGCGGGCTGTTCTGAGCCAGGGCCGGCGTGGCGATCAGCAGCGCGGCGACAAGGCGGAGGGCGTGGGCTTGCATGGACTACTTCCTTCGGGTGTGGGAACGAAACGCCGCGCAGACTAGAAGCCGCGAATTGGCGCCGGCTTAGGGCGCGTGACCCTGGCCGGTCGTCCATCCTCACGATGGCTTAAGTCAGCACGTTTAAGCTGCCGCGCATGCGCGCACTGCTGGTGGAAGACGACGAGATGATTGGCAAGAGCCTGACCCAGGCGCTGGCCCGCGCCGGCTGGTCGGTGGACTGGGTGCGCGACGGCGAGCCCGCCCGCGCAGCGCTGGCCGACGGCGGCTATGCCTGCGTGCTGCTGGACCTGGGCCTGCCCCGGCTGGATGGCCTGAGCCTGCTGCGTCAGCTGCGCGCCAAGGGCGAGCTGACGCCGGTGCTGGTGCTGACGGCGCGCGACGGCGTTGAAGACCGCATACAGGGCCTGGACCTGGGCGCCGACGATTACCTCGTCAAGCCCTTCGAGTTTGGCGAGCTGCAGGCGCGCATGCGGGCGCTGCTGCGCCGGGCCAGCGGCGCGGCCCAGTCGCTGCTGGGCACGGGCGCAGCGCTGCAGCTGGACCTCAACACCCGCGAGGCCTTGCGCGGCGGCCAGCGCGAGGCGCTGACGGCGCGCGAGTTCGCGCTGCTGCGCGCGCTGCTGGAGCGCCCCGGCGCCATCCTGTCGCGCGAGCAGCTGGAGCAGCGCATCTACGGCTGGGGCGAGGAGGTGGGCAGCAACATGATCGACGTGCTCATCCACGGCATGCGCCGCAAGTTCGGCGCCGACGCCATCCGCAACGTGCGCGGGCTGGGTTGGCGCGTGGCGCTTGTGGAATCCGCATGACGCGTGCGCGCAGGCCGATCTCGCTGCATCTGCAGCTGGTGTTGTGGCTGCTGCCGCTGCACCTGCTGACGACAGCCGCCATCGGCGGCGCCTTCTACTGGAGCTATGGCCGCATCGTCTACGGCTTCATGGACGGCCAGATGAAGGCGCTGGCGCACTCGCACGCGGTGCGTTCCTGCGAGGGTCTGAGCGTTCCGCTGCAGCCGACGGGCCCCGAGGTCTATGAGGCCGGTGGTTTCATCGTGCAGCTCTGGTGCGCCCGCGACCCGGCGCGCCGCGCCAGCTCCTGGCCGGCGTTGGACGTGCCGCTGCAGGCCGAGCCCGGCTGGCACACGCTCAGCGCGGGCGGCGAGGATTGGTATGCCTACACCGCACCAGCGAGCGACGCGGGCGAGCTGCGTGCTCAGGTGCTGCAGAGCCAGGCTTTTCGGCACCAGGAGGTGGGCGGGCGCGCAGTGCTGGCCAGCCTGTCGGGCCTGCTGCTGTTGCCGGTGTCGCTGCTCGTGCTGGGCAAGGTGATTGGCCGCACCTCGCGGCGGCTGCGCGGCGTGGCGCTGCAACTGGCCAAGCGAGACGAGCACAGCACCAGCGATGGCGCGCTGGACGTGCCTTGCGAAATCACGCCGCTGGTGGGGGCTTTCGAGGCGCTGCTCGGGCGGCTGCGTGAGGGGCTGCTGGCCCAGCGCCGCTTCGTGCAGGACGCCGCCCACGAGCTGCGCACGCCGCTGACGGCTCTCAACCTGCAGCTGGAGAACCTGCGCCCCCACATGGCCGGCGCCCAGGCCGAGTTCGAGCAGTTGCAGCAGGGCATGCACCGCGCCGAGCACCTCGTCGAGCAGATGCTGAGCCTGTCGCGCCAGGAGGCGGCCCGCACGGCCAGCGCTAGCGCGTTGCTCGACCTGCGCGCGCTGCTGCGGGCCAGCATCGGTCAGGCCATGGCCCTGGCCGACCGGCGCGGCGTCGAGGTCGGCTTTGTCGACCATGTTGAAGGCCCGCTGCTGCTGAGCGCCGTCGAGGGCGACCTGCGCAGCCTCTTCGACAACCTCATCGACAACGCCCTGCGCCATGCGCCGCCGGGCAGCGAGGTCGAGCTGAGGCTGGCCGCGGGCGAAGGCGGCGCGCGTTGGGTGGATGTGCTGGACCGCGGCCCGGGCCTGCCGGCGTCCATGCGCGAGCGCGTCTTCGACCGCTTCTTCCGCATGCCCGACGCGCCCGCCGGCGGCAGCGGCCTGGGCCTGGCCATCGCGCGACAGGCTGGCTTGCGGCATGGGCTGAGCATCGAGTTGCGCGGCCGGGAGGACGGGCTCAGTGGTCTCGTCGCACGAGTTCACCTGCCGGTCCCAGGCTAAGTCCCAACTCATTCATGCCACCTAGATTGAGCGGCATGAACACCGCACACCCCTTCCCATTCGCCCGCCGGCTCGGCCTTGCGCTGCTGCTGGTGATCGCCTCGCTCACCGGTTTCATGGCGCTGCGCTACGCCTTGCCGGGCCAGCCGTGGGCGCCGCCGCTGACCAACCTGGCGACGCAGCGCCAGATGCTGGTGCTGCACGCCGTGAGCGCCGGCCTGGCCTTGATGCTGGGCCCCTGGCAGTTCGTCACGCGGCTGCGCGAGCGGCGCCCGCGCCTGCACCGCGCCATTGGCTGGGGCTATGCGAGCTGCCTGCTCGTCGGCGGCCTGACGGCGCTGCCGCTGGCCCTGCAGGCCAACGGCGGGCCGCTGGCTCAGGTGGGCTTTGCGCTGCTGGGCCTGCTGTGGCTGGCGAGCACCGCCATGGCCCTCGTCCACATCCGCGCGCGCCGCGTGGCGGCGCACCGGCACTGGATGCTGCGCAGCTTCGTGCTGACGGCCGCTGGCATCACGCTGCGCCTGCAGATCCTCGCGGGCTCGGCCTTTGGCGTGCCGGTGGAGGCCTTCTACACGGCGCTGGCCTGGACCTCCTGGCTGCCGCAGGCGCTGTGGCTGGAATGGTGGCTGTGGCGCGCTTCGGCAGCAGCGCCGGTGGCGCGGCCGGAGCCTGACTGGCCGGCCGCGCGGCTGGATGCTCACTGAGTAATGCTGCCAGATACGGGCAGCGGCGGCGCAAGAATCCACGCACCTGTCCTGGCTTCCTGGAGACCCTTCATGCAAGGTCATTGCCTGTGCGGCGCCGTCCGCTTCACGTCGCCCGACGCTCGGGAGATTGGCGCCTGCCACTGCGGCTTCTGCCGGCGCTGGGGCGGCGGCCCGCTGCTGGCCGTGCATTGCGGCACTGACGTCCAGTTCGATGGCCAGGAGCACATCGGTGTCTACGCATCGTCGGAATGGGCCGAGCGCGCCTTCTGCAAGCACTGCGGCACGCGTCTCTTCTACAAGCTGCTCGCGACCGGTGAATACTTCGTGCCGGCCGGCGCCTTCGAGTCGGGCGACTTCACGCTGGCCAGCCAGATCTATGTCGACAAGAAGCCTGGCTACTACGACTTTGCTAACCAGACGCCCATGCTGACGGAGCAGCAGGTCATAGCTCAGTACGCGCCGCCGGGCGATGCCGGCTGAGCGCGATGACGCCATTCAGCAGCCGCGAGGTCCAGGCCAGGTTCGACGCCTACCCGGCCGGCGTGCAGCGTCGCATGCTGGCGCTCAGAGAGCTGGTGCTCAAGACCGCCGAGCAAACGCCCGGTGTCGGCGCCATTGACGAAACCTTGAAGTGGGGCGAGCCGGCATACGTCACCGTCAACAAGGCGGGCAGCACGGTGCGCATCGAATGGAAGCCCAAGGCGCCTGAGCATTACGCCATGTACTTCAACTGCCAGACCAATCTGGTCGAGTCGTTCCGGTTGCTGTTCCCGAATGACTTCCGCTTTGAGGGCAATCGGGCGCTGGTGCTGGACCTGGAGCAAGAGGTGCCGGTGGATGCGCTGGGCTTTTGCATCGCGGCGGCTCTGACCTATCACCTGAATCGACGCTCAAGCGGGCGGTGAAACCGGCGCCGCCGTGGGCGACGCGCAGGCGGCGAGCAGCAAGGCGGAGGCAAGGGCAGTGGTGGCTCGCATGGCGTCAGTCGTCGAGTGCGGAGCGGGCACCGGGGCCGGCGGGCGTGTCCAGTGCGGTCAGGCGCAGCGCGATGCCGGGCTTGCCCGGCAGCTTGATGGCGCTGGGCGCCACGAAGTCGTAGCGGCCCTGCGGCTTGAACTGCAACGGCTCCTTGACCGGCGTCACCGTCATCGCCCAGGTGTCGATGATCTCGGCCTTGAAGCGCTGGCCGTCGCGCAGACCGGTCAGGTAGAGCTTCGGAGCCCATTCGGCGGGCGCCTGCTGGCCGAAGTAGACGAGGTAGTAGCGGCCGGGCTGGCCGGCGATGAATAGGTCGTCGAAGGCGTCGATGGGGTCGATGCCCTCAAGCGGCGCGGCGTCGAGGATGGTCTTCAGAAAGGCCAGCCGCGCGGGGCTCTCGCCGCGCAGCTGCTTGCCTTGCGCCAGCCAGATCGTGCCGTCGGCCGGGTCCGGGATGAACTCGCTGTGGCCGCCATAGGTGCCGGCGATGGTCGTCGACCAGAAGGCGTGCACCATCTGCTGGCCCGTCAGCTGCGCCCAGCGGCGGTCGTGGCGGCCTTCGTATTTCAGCTCGTCGAAGACGACCGGCTTGCGCCAGGCCTCGCGGAACAACACTGCCCGGCTGGCCTCGGCCGCCGCCATGCCGTGCTGCATGCTGACGTGGGTGATCCAGTCCTCGGCCTGGTTGTAGATGCGCTTGCCGTTGTGGATGGAGCGCAGGTGGCCATAGGGGTCCCAGCGCTGCAGCAGCCGGCCCAGGTGGGCCCAGTCTTCGTCAGTCTTGGTGCGGATGAAATCGAACTCGTTGGCGAGTGACCACCAGACGTTGCGATAGGCCGCCAGCCGTGCGACGACGTAGCGGGCGTAGCGGTCGTCCTGCTCGCGGGTCATGGTGTTGAAGCCCCATTCGCGCTTGTCGTCGTAGGGGTGGTGCAGGATCAGGTCGGCCTCGATGCCCAGCTCGCGCAGCTGGCCCACGCGCTGCTCCAGGTGCCGGAAGAAGGCGGGGTTGAAGCGCGCGAAATCCCACTGGGCCGGCGGTGTTCCGGCGAAGGGCCAGAACTCGGGCGGATGCTTTTCGATGCCCGCAGTCTGAGGAAACACCAGCATGCGCACCTTGTTGAAGGGCGCTGTCGCCAGCGTCTTCAAGGTCTGCTCCTCCAGCGCGTTGCCTCGGTGGGCCCAGCTGTACATCGTCGTGCCGACGGGTTTGAAGGGCGCGCCGTCCGCGTAGCCGAAGTGGTGGCCGTGGCGCACGCCCACCGGACCGTGGTTGCCGGGCTTGGGCGCCGTGGCGGTGAACTCGCCCTGCTTGTTGGTCAGCGGCCAGCGGTTGCTGTGCGTCACCCAGGTCCAGCGACCGGCGCGCGGCGGCATGAAGCGCACGCGGTAGACGCCGTCGCCGTCGTAGAAGCCATCGACCGCTATGGTCTGCGCGCCGTCGCTGAAGCGGGCCGTGAGCCGCACGTCGACGAAGGGGTTGCCCTCCTTTGGGCCGGCGAGCTCGATCTCCTCGATGCCCCATTGCTCAACGGCATGAGCAGCCGCACTGCACAGGGCCAGCAGCAGCAGTGCCAGCGTTCGCCACAGTCTCATCATGTTCACTCCACCACCGGCTTCCAGCGGCCCAGCACGAACTCCGGCCGCTTGGTGTCATTCGACGCCCTGGATTCCCTGCTCGGCCAGCGCTCGCCACCACGCCATCGTGCGAGCCGTGCGGCTAGGCGGCTCCGGTGCCCGCTCGGGAATGAGCAGAGCCGTGGCCTGCGTGACGCGGGCCAGGAAGGGCAGCGCGAAGAGCAGCGGCAGCACCATCAGGCGCAGCGCCTCGGTCGTTCCCGGCTGCACCTCCAAGGGCAACTGCGCGGAGGACGGCAGCGTGTGCACCTGCTGAGAGAGCTGCAGCGTGACGGCGTTGTGCCAGTCGGCATTCACGCCGCTCAGGGCGCAGCGCTGGCGTTGGCCGAGATGGAATGCCGGCGGGTCGCCCTTGGCCATGCGCTCGCTCAGCGCGGCTCGCAGTGCAGCGTGCAGCGAAGCGAAGAAGGCGTGGCCCTCAAGCTCGGCCTGGCGCCGCACGACGTCCGCGCGGATGACGTCGACGCGCGGGTCCGCCGAGCCCATGTCGCCGAACATCTTCAGGCGGCGGGTCGCGTCGTGCAATTCCCAAAGCCGGATGCGAAAGCTGCGCTCCGAGTCCGTCACGGCGTGCCCGGCGACGTATTCGAACGCATCGTGGGCCTCCACCGCGCAGCGGGCCAGGGCGCTCATGGATGGCACGTCCTGCAAGTCCTTGGACGTCCTCTGGCCTGGCTCCGCCGCCAGGCTGCGCAGCGCGGCGCAGTGAGCCACCAGCTTGACGAAGATCAGCCCGCCGTAGGCCGCCTGCGCGGACGGTGCGACAAAGCCGGCSAGCGCCCCAGACATCGCCCGGCCATGCTCCAGCACGGCGTCGAATTCGCGGACCTTGGCCTTGTAGTCGCCCCAGGTGTTGATTGCTTCCAGCATGCTTGATTCGTAGCCCGATGAACTGCGGAGAGTAGCGAAGTCTCAGCGGCGCAGCTTCTCGGTCATCCATCTCGCAGCCAATGCCGGCCACTGGTCCTGCGTTCCCGCCAGCCCGCGCAGCGCAAACCCGTGTTCGGCCTGCGGGAAGACATGCGCCTCGACGTCCAGCTTGTGCTGCTGCGCCGCCGTGATCAGATTCAGCGCATGCTGCACGGGCACGATGGGGTCGTGCAGCGCATAGGCGAGGAACACCGGGCAGCGCGGCAGGCCGTGGGGCTCGCTGGCGATGCCTATGGGCCAGGCGTCGTAGAAGGCCTGCTTCTCGGGCGGCGGGAAGTCGGGTTTGCCGGCTGGGAACTTGTGGTCGCGGTGGTTGGCGTTGAGGGGGGCGTAGGCGATGACGGCACCCGCCGATTCGCGTTGGCAGGCCATCACGCCGGCCAGGTGGCCGCCGGAGGACAGGCCCACATGCAGCAGCGGCAGCGCCGGCAGCGTGGCGAGGTGGTCCAGCGCCAGCAGGCCGTCCTGCAGCGCGATGTCGAAGGCGTGGCCGTCCTGGCCGGGCAGGCGGTGCACGAGCACATAGGCGTCCAGCCCCAGCGTGTTCAGCCACTGTGCGATCTCGACGCCTTCCTTGTCGTGCATCAGCTGCAGATAGCCGCCGCCGGCATAGACAAGGGCGCGGCCGCGCGCGGGCGTGGGTGACAGATAGGCGTGCAGTTCGGTGCGCGTGGGGCGGCGGCAGATGCGGTCGGGCGCGTCGCCGTCGAAGACATTCGACTCACCCGCCGAGAGAGCAATCACGGTCATGGCTTGGCGGTCTCTTTCAGCGGCAGGCCGAAGTCCGGCATGCCGTCGGCGGTGAAGCGCAGCGGCTGCACGCGGGTGGCGCGGCCGGTGTCCTTCAGCGGGTCGCCAACGATGTCGCGGTAGTTGCGGGCGTGGAAGACGTTGAGCACCGTGCCGTCCGGCTCAACGAGGAAGCTGTTGTGCCCTGGGCCGAACTGGCTGTTCTCGGGGCTGGTGCTGAAGACCGGGCCGGGCGACTTGCGCCAGCTCTTCGCGTCCATCAGATCGGCGTTCTCGTCGGCCCAGAGCAGGCCCAGGCAGTACTCGGCGCCGGTGCCGGCGGCCGAGTAGCTCATGAAGACGCGGCCGCCGTGGATGAGCACGGCCGGCGCCTCGTTGACGATGTGGCGCACCTTTTCCCAGGCGTAGTCGGGCTGGCTCAGCCGCACCTGCGGGCCTTCCAGCTCGGTCGGGCTCTTCATGCGCGAGATGAAGATGTCGGTACTGTGGTTCTTCTTGCCCGGGTCGGTCTGCGCCCAGGCCATGTAGCGCTTGCCGCGGTGCTCGAAGACGGTGGCGTCCAGCGTGAAGGTCTCCCACTGCGTCTTGATCTGGCCGCGCTCGGTCCACTCGCCCTGCATGGGGTCGGCGGAGGCGTTCTCCAGCGTCCACAGGCGGATGTTCCACGGCTGCTTGGCCTCGCCGGCACTGAAGTAGATGAACCAGCGGCCGTCGATGACGTGCAGTTCGGGCGCCCAGATGTTGCGGCTCATGGGGCCGCTGTCGTGCTTGCGCCAGACGACCTTGGGCTCGGCCGTGGCCAGGCCGGCGATCGAGCGCGCGCGGCGCAGTTCGATGACGTCGTAGGCCGGCGCGGTGGCCATCAGGTAGACCCACTCGCCGTGGCGCGTGATCTGTGGGTCGGCGCGCTGGGCCACCAGCGGGTTGGGCCAGGGCAGGGGCGCCGGCACCGGTGCGGCGGGGGCTTGCGCAAGGGCGGGGAGGGCGGCCGTCAGCAGCGTGGCGGCCAGCGCCACGCGGCGCGAGATCGGGTGAGTCAAGCGGAGGTCTCCATGCGTTGTAGCTTGCCGTCGCGGCGCTCGAAGCGGGCGGTCTGGCCCGCAGCCAGGCGCAGCGGCAGCTTGCCACCGCGCCAGCGCAGTTCGGTGCTGCCGCCGACGGTGCTGGCGATTGTCAGCGCCTGCACCTCGCTGCCTTGCCAGCTCATCGCCAGCTCAAAGCCGCCGCGCGCGCACAACCCCGAGACGCTGCCGGCGGGCCACGCCGAGGGCAGCGCCGGCAGCAGCTCGATGCGGCCGCGATGGCTTTGCAGCAGCATCTCGGCGATGCCGGCCGCGCCGCCGAAGTTGCCGTCGATCTGGAAGGGCGGGTGGGCGTCGAACAGGTTGGCGTAGCTGCGGCTGGGGTGCAGCAGGCGCTGCAGCACCGAGTAGGCGTGCTCGCCGTCTTTGAGCCGCGTGAACAGGTTGATGCGCCAGCCTATGCCCCAGCCGGTGGTGTCGTCGCCGCGGCGCTCCAGCACATTGCGCGCGGCGGCGGCCAGGGCCGGCGTGTCCTCGGGCGTGATCTGGTCCGACGGGTAGAGGGCGTACAGGTGCGACACGTGGCGGTGCTGCAGCTCGGGGGCCTGCAGGTCCCAGTCTTCCTGCCACTCCTGCAGCTGGCCGGCCGCGCCGATGCGGTCGGGCGGCAGGCGGTCGCGCATGGCCGTGCAGGCGCGCTCAAACGGGCGGTCAATGCGCAGCTCGCGCGCGGCCTCGGCGCAGTGGGCAAACAGGTCGCGCAGCAGCTGGTTGTCCATCGCCGGGCCGGCGCAGACCGAAGAGCCGTGCGGATGGCTGTTCTCCGGCGACACGCTGGGGTTGGTGACCATGAAGCCGCTCTTCGGGTCTTTCACCAGCGTGGCGAGCTGGAACTCGGCGGCGCCCTTCATCAGCGGGTACAGGCGCTTGAGCAGCGCTGCGTCGCGCCGGAACAGCCAGCTCTGCCACAGCGTGTTCACCAGCCACACGCCGCCCATGGGCCACAGGCCCCACTTGGCGCCATCGGTCGGCGCGGTCACGCGCCAGCCGTCGGTGTTGTGGAAGGCGACCCAGCCCGGTGCGTCGTACATGGAACGCGCCAGCCTGGCGCCGGTGACGGACAGGTCCTCCACCATCGCGATCAGCGGCGCTATGGTCTCGCCGATGTTGCAGACCTCGGCGGGCCAGTAGTTCATCTCCGTGTTGATGTTGATGGTCCATTTGGACCCCCAGGACGGATTGGTCTTCTCGTTCCACAGCCCCTGCAGGTTGGCCGGGAAGCGAGAGCCCGGCCGCGAGCTGGCCAGCAGCAGGTAGCGGCCGTATTGCAGGTAGAGCGAGGCGAGACCGGGGTCCTGGCCTTCGGCGAAACGGGCGATGCGCTCGTCGGTGGGCAGGGCGCCGTTGGGGCCGGCGCCAAGGTCCAGCGCGACGCGGCGGAACAGGCGTTGGTGGTCTTCGCGGTGGGCGGCGCGCAAGGCCTCGGGGCCGCGCGTGACGGCGGTGGCGAGCGTCACCTTGTTGGCGGCCACCGGGTCGCCGGAGACGTCGTCGAAGCGCTTGTAGCCGGTGGCGCCGGCGATGAGGATGAAGACCTCGTCCGCGCCCTGCACCTGCAGCCCGCCGTCGCGGGCGACGAGCTTGCCGCCGCGCGTAACGACCTTCAGCCGGCACTCGAACGGCAGCCGGCCTTCCACGCCTGCCACCGTGGGGCTGGTGCCGGCCACCCACAGCGTGTGGCCGCCTTCACCGCCGCTGCGCTGCTGGTGCGGCGCGGTCAGCGTGATGTCGGCGCTGATCCACTTGGGCTTGTCGGCCGCCAGGCGCACGACGATGAGCTGGTCGGCTGCGGACGCGTAGACCTCCCGCGTCAGCGTCGCGCTGCCAGCGCGAAAGCGCGTCTGCGCGACGGCCTCGTCCAGGTCCAGGCTGCGCTCGTAGCCGCGCACGCCGTCCAGGCCGGGGAAGACGAGCAGCAGCTCGGCCAGCGGCTGGTAGGTCATCTGCCGGTTGGGCACGCCCAGCAGCGTCTCGTTGGCCAGCTTCTCGGCCTCGGCGTAGCGGCCGGCGAAGACCAGCTCGCGCACCTTGGGCAGTCCCTCGCGGGCCTTGGGGTTGGTCGTGTCGTAGGGCCCGCCCGAGAAGAAGCTGTTCTCGTTGAGCTGGATGCGCTCTGTGTGCGTGCCGCCGAACACCATGGCGCCGAGGCGCCCGTTGCCCAGCGGCAGCGCCGCCGTCCACTCGTCGGCGGGGCGGCGGTACCAGAGGCGCAGCGGCTTGGGCGCGGGCGTCTGCGCTTGGGCGGCGGGAAGGGCCAGCAGCGGCAGGCCGGCTTGCAGCAGGCTGGCCTGCGCGAGTTGTTGTTGCAGCCAGCTGCGGCGTGAGGTGGTCATGGCAGTTTGTAGAACTCGGCTTCGACGATGGACAAGACGCCGCGTCCGAGACTGGCGGCACCGGTGTCGACGATCTTCTGGTTGGCGACCTCGGTGTTGGCCGTGGCGTTGCCGCCCTTGGCCTCGCCGGTCAGTTCGACGCTGACGAGCTGGCCGCGCTGGGCTTTGAGTGGCAGTGTCACGTAGCCGAGGCTGCACTCGGTCAGGCCGCGCCAGACCTCGGCGCCGTCCACGCGGATGACCAGCGGGTATTGGCGTTCCCGCCAGCCGCCGAGCTTCAGCGTGATCTCGCTCAGCGTCGTGGCCTCGGCGAGCCGGAAGCGGATGGCGCCCTTGCCGGACTCGCTGGTCCACGAGGTTGATTCATCGTCGTCGGTGGCATTGGCAGGCGTGCCGCTGTCGGCCTCGACCGATGCGACTGCCACGGCGAGGCGGCTGACAGTGAACGACGGTGTCGTGGGCGTGGGGCCGCGCGTGGATTGCGTGCTGACGCCATCGGCCGGGAAACGCTTGCTCAAGCCGCCGCTGACGACGACCGGCTGCGAGCGCAGCTCCAGCGTGGCCGCCTCCAGCCCTTGCGCCTCGGCGCGCAACCTGATGACGCCTGCCTCGGTCGTGCTGCGCACCAGCACGCGATTGACGCCGCCCTCCGCCGGCAGCTCGCGCGCCAGCACGAAGTTCGCTGGCCCCTGCGCGATGCCGCCGCGCCATTCGGCGGGGCCGTCGAGCGTGAACTTCACGCTGTCCAGCGCGATGGGATTGCGGCGGCCGGCGGCGTCCACCACGTCGACCTGCACCAGCGCCAGGTCTGCGCCATCGGCCTGCAGGCCTTGCGGATGCGTCTGCACGGTCAGCTTCAGCGCATCGGGTGCACCGGCCGTGACGCGCGCGTCCTCGCAGACCTTGTTGCCGTCCTTGTCCAGGCCGACGGCGCGCAATTCGCCCGGCTCGAACTTCACGCCGGGGAAGTTGAAGACGAAGGGTTCGCTGGCCTCCGCCCCGCCCAGCGGCTTGCCGTTCAGTGTCAGCAGCACGCGCTGTGCGCTGGAGATGACGGTGACCGTCTTCACCGTGCCGGCCGCGTAGTTCCAGTGGCCCAGCAGATGGGCGCGTGGACGCTCGATGTCCACCCAGCCGTCCCACACCACCTGGTGGGCGAAGAAGCCGTCCTTGGCAATGCGCATCGCGTCCACCTCGCCGCTGCGGCGGTAGTTCTCGGCGCCGCGGTGGTGGGTGTTGCTGTCGCTGAAGATGATGTTGACGCCGCCCGACGACACGCGCGTGCCGGTGCCCGGCCGCTCGCGCCAGAAGTCCACCCAGCGGCGCACGTCTTCCAGCGCGTGGGAGTCCTGGTTGCGGTTGTAGCCGGCGGCGCTCTGGCCCTTGTGCTCAGGGCCGTCACCATCGCGGTGGAAGGGCGGGCTCAGTTCGTCCCAGAACTTGCGGGCGCCCTCGTCGCGCGAGTACTCCGTGGCCCACATGGGCCGGCGCGCGCTCTTGTTGACGTAGAGCATCTCGCCGCCGTATTCGGCCACGTCCTGCAGCGCCTTCGACAGCATCTCGCGGCTGCCGGACGCACGGCCGCCGTGCGGGTCGTAGCGGTCGCGGATGGCCTTCGCCTCCGCCATGTGCTCGACGCTGACGCCGCGGTTGCCCGTCTCGTACATCAGGATGCTGGGGCTGTTGCGGAAGTAAATGATGGCGTCGCGCATGGCCTCCATGCGCTGCTCCCAACGCCGCCCGGTCACGTCGGCCTCGGAGTCGCCCGTGGGCATGGCCTGCATGAGTCCGAGGCGGTCCAGCGACTGGACGTCCTGCGCCCACGGCGCCGTGTGCATCCAGCGCACGAAGTTGGCATTGCTGGCCAGCATCTGGCCGTTGCTGTAGTCGCTGAGCCAGGCCGGCACGGACAGGCCGATGGCCGGCCACTCGTTGGACGTGCGCTGTGCATAGCCCTTGAGCTGGATGACGCGGCCGTTGAGCGTGACCATGCCGTTGGCGAACGCCGTCTGGCGGAAGCCGGTGCGCGTGACCACCTTGTCGATGGGTTTGCCGTCGACGGTGAGCGTCGTTTCGACGTCGTAGAGCGCGCCGTGGCCCCAGCTCCAGAACTGCAGGCCCGTCACCGGTGCGCTGGCAGCGACGGTGGTCGTGGCGCCCGCGGCAACGGTCTGCGCCGGCGCCTTGAACGTGGCGACAACGCGGCCGTTGGTGTCACGTAGCGTCACGTCGTAGCCGAAGCGGCGCGGCTTGTCGTGCTCGTTGCGCACCTGCGCTTCGGCGGTGATGGTGGCGCGCTTTGCCTTCTGGTCGAAGTCTCCCGCATGCACGTAGACGCCCGTCGTGCCGAGGTTGGAGAACAGCGGCAGCGTCTGGTAGAGCTTGTCGGTGACGTGCAGCCGCAGGTTCTTGGGCAGGCCGCCGTAGTTGGCGTTGAAGTTGCGGTCGGCCCACTGGTAGCGCTGGTTGGTCGCCTGCTCGCGGTAGTCCCAGCGGTTGTCGGTGCGCACGGCGATGAGGTTGTCGCCGGGCTTGACGGCCTTGCTGAGGTCAAAGCCGAAGGCGGTGACGCCGTTTTCGTGCAGGCCGATGCGCTGGCCGTTGACCCAGACTTCTGCCGCTTGTCGTGCGCCTTCGAATTCGATGAAGACTTTGCGGTTGGCGATGTCTGTTGGGAGAACGAAGCGCTTGCGGTACCAGGCGATGCCGGTGGAGTGGTCGACGATGTCCTTGGCGAAGGCATCGTCTTCGTTCCAGGCGCGGGGGAGGGTGACGGGCTTCCAGGCCTTGTCGTCGAAGGAGGGGGCTTCGGCGCCGGGGGCGTCGCCGACGTGGAGGCGCCAACTCGGGTTGAAGTTGTAGACCTCGCGGGCGGCGTGGGCCGATAGCGAAAGGGCGAGGCTCGCCAACAGAAGGGCGATGCGGTGCAGCGTCATGCTTGATAACCGGTTGGTTGTTGGCGAGTGCCGTGCCGGGAATTCGCCCCGGCGGGCGACCTACTTTCTGGGCCGCCAGAAAGTAGGCAAAGAGCTCCCCCCGACCGCCCCGCCCTACGCTGCGCTTCGGGTTCCCTGCGCTGCTCAGTCCTTGAGGGCCCGTGCGGAACTCCCTTCGCTACGCTCCGGTCAGACAACCGCACGGAGTCAGAGCTTGAAGTGCGCTTCGCGCACGCCCTCAAGGCCTTCCGCTGCTCGGCGGGGCTAAAGGGGGCATGCAGAAATACATCCACCGTCCGGTTTTCGGGCTTGGCTGTTGGCTGTTGGGGCTGTTCGGGAACCTCCCCTTCTAAACCGCCGAGAAGCGCAGAAGCCCGGGGCGCGAGCGAAGCGAGGTTCAAGCTCTGACTTCGCACCCCTTTGTTTGAACGGAGCGTAGCGAAGTGAGTTGGGTGCGGCCCCGGGTTTCGAGCATCGCAGGGCACCCGGCTATGCCGGGCGGTTTCGCAGGGGAGAGCTTTTTGCCTACTTTTTGGCGGCGCAAAAAGTAGGTCGGCCGCCGGGACGAAATCCCGGCTGGGCCTCGGCACAAAGGCAAAGCAGCCAGTCACCGCGCCGCCGCGCAAAACGCCTTGAGATCAAGCGGCTCAACCGCAGCCCGAGCAGGCAACTTGATGTTCTGCGCCCGCGCCTCCCGCGCAATCAGGTTGCCGCCGCCAAACCGCCCATACGCCGGATCCGCCTGCACCTGCGCCAATGGCACAAACCTCGCGCCCGCCGCCTTCAGCCGAGTCAACACCTCCGGCAACGTGACCGCACTGAACGCCCCCATGTGCGTCAGCAACACCAGCGGAATCGTCCGCCCGTACACAACCTTCGACTCCGCCAACGCCTGCGCAATGCCTGCATCGACGCCACGCAGATAGTGCGCCGTCATCGCAGCCACAGAAGCGCCATCGCCCACCGCCTTGCACCGCGCATAAGCATCCGTGTAGTCCCAGTCCGAAAACGCCAGGCTCACGTCCGCCACCTGATAGCCCCGCCCGCGCAGAAACGCCAAGGCCGCATCCCGCCGTTCGCCATCACCCACCGACAGGTTGGGATACCGAAACCAGCGCCAATCAGCGCCGGCCATGTGCTTCTCAACCAGCGGCTCGCCCGCCACCACATCGGCGGTCCACGCATCCAGCGACGCCGCCCGCCCCAGGTTCATGTGGCTGAACGTGTGATTGCCGAGCGGATGCCCCGCCTTGCGCCAGGCCACCAGCACCGCGTCGCCATCGGTCTCGGCCCCACGCGCGTTGACGAAGCCCCAGGCCTCGCCCACGCCAAACGCCTTGAACGCGCGCAGATGCGCTTCGGCCACCTCCAGCCGCGTCACCCCCGGCGGCAGCTTGCCGTGCACGGGGATGTCGTCAACGGTGATGGCCACGTCGAACGCCTGCGCGCCCGATGCAATAGCCAGCAGCAGCGCGCCCAGCCAGGCCTTCACACCGACACCTCGATGGCGTTGCGGTGGTCGTGGGCCTCGCCGAGCAGCTTGTCGACCCTGACGCGCTTGACGCTGACGCCCCGCACCGGCAGCGCCTCCTCGCCGCGCAGCCGGCTGACGTGCTTTGCCTCACCCGCCTCGATGTCGGACACGAACAGCCCGTCGACGGGTGTCAACCGCTTCTCCAGCGTCGGCATCAGCGTGCGCCACTGGTAGAGCACGTCGGTGTCCACGTCCAACACGCTGCCGGCCAGCTTGTGGGCCTTCACGCGGCGCAGGTGGATGTTGCGCACGAAGCCGCCGCGGCGCTCGTTGGTCTTCACGAACAGCAGGTTGGTGAGCGGCACCTTGTGCGTGCTGGCGCTGTTGTCGACCTCGCAGTCTTCCACCAGCACCTCCGAGATGCCGCCCGCCAGCTCGCTGCCTATGGCCATCAACTGGTGTCCGTTGAGCACCTTGCAGCGGCGCATGACGATGTGGCGCGACGGCGTGGCCAGGCGCCAGCCGTCGCGCTCGCGGCCGGACTTGACGGAGATCGCGTCGTCGCCCTGGTCGAAGACGCAGTCCTCGATGAGCACGCGCTGGCTCATCTCGGGGTCGACCCCGTCGTTGTTGTGGCCGTGGGCGCGGATGTTGACRCCGCGGATGAGCACGTCTACGCAGAGGAAGGGATGCACCGTCCAGAACGGGCTGTTGACGATGCGCACGCCTTCGATGCGAATGCGCCGGCAGCGGTTGAAGTGGAGGAAGGGTGGGCGTAGATGGGCCTCGCCTTCGGTCATTCGCCGCTCGCGTGCCGGCACACCATCGACCGACAGTTTGTAGAGCGCCACCAGCGCATCCATGTGCGCCTTGGGCCGCGCGAACCACTGCTGCCAGACGTCCATGCGCGCCTCCAGCGTGCCCGCGCCGGTGACGGCGATGTCCTCGCAGTCGTGGGCGTAGACCAGCGGCGAATGGATCATGCATTCCAGCCCTTCCCAGCTCGCCAGCACGGCGGGCAGGTAGTCGGCCGGGTCGGGCGAGAAGCGCAGCGTGGCGCCGGCTTCCAGGTGCAGGTTGACGCGGCTTTTGAAGTGCACCGGGCCGGTGGACCAGTTGCCGGGCGGCACGACGACGATGCCGCCGCCGGACTCATGTGCCGCAGTGATGGCCTTGGCGATGGCGGTCGAGGTCAGCGCCTGGCTGTCGACGCTCGCACCGAAGTCGGTGATGGCAAAACGCGGCTGGCCATCGAACACCGGCAGGCGCAGCGGCGGCATGGTGAAGGGCGCGCCCTCGACGGCCAGCGTCTGCGTCGGGAACGCCGCGCCCGCAGTCGCGCAGCCGGCCAGGCCGGCGCTGGCAGCCAACACGACCCGCCGGGTCAGCGTCACTGCACCAGCCCGGCGGCCTTGGCGGCCTCGTCCAGCGAGTCGCCGATCAGCGCGAGGTTCTGGATGCCCGCCAGGCCCCATTGGGCGGAATCGTTGGTGCTGATGCTGCTCATCTCGTCCAGCGGCCGGATGACGTCCACGCCGCCGATGCGCTTCACCCCGCCACCACCCTTGAGCGCGCGCGACGCGAAGAACTCGCGCCAGGCGCGCAGTGCAAGCGCGCGGTCCTTCTCCTGGAAGGCGGCATAGGCCGTCATGCGCGAGCAGGTGTCGGTCAGGCTGCGGCCGCCGGGGTCCTTGCCGAGCAGCGCGGCAATCTCATTCTTGGGCGCGTTGTAGTAGCGGCAGTACTCCAGCCAGGCCTTGCGGTAGGCGGGCACGTCGACCAGCGTCAGCAGCTCGGAGCTGATCTCGATGACGCCGAAAACGCCGTTCAAATGCGAGATGGAGACGTTCTCGCCGGGCCCCATGAACTTGCCCGTCTTCGCGTCGTAGGGCGCACCGCCGGCGAACCAGCGGCGCTTCATGTCGCCGATGGTCTGCATGCCGTTGACGAGCTTCGTGCGCCAGCGCGCGTCGCCGGTGCGCTCCCACTCGGTCAGCCAGGCCGCGATCCACGAGCCCCATGTCGTGCCGAAGCCGACGCCGGGCAGGTCGGCGGTTTCCGCTGGCGCGGCGGCGCGATTCAGCTTGCGCGAGATGTCCACCTTGGCGATGTCGGCGTCGGAGTCCAGCAGCTCGCGGATCAGGTCGCCGCAGCGCTCGTCGGCAGTCAGGTAGAAGTAGATGCGGCGGTAGGCCGCGTTGGACACGCGCGGCTGCTTGGACGAGTCCGACCAATGCTGCACGCCGTGGCGCGTGCCGAAGCCCTTGAACTCTCCGAGGTGGTAGACGTCGACCTCGCCGGTGTGGCGCGTCATCGCTTCGGCCAGCCGGAAGATGTCGGCGCGACCGGTGCGCAGGTAGCTCATCCACAGCCACAGGTCGGTGGACAGCTCCGAGTTGTCCCAGGCATAGCCGCCGATGTCGTAGCGCCACATGTGGCGGTCGACGTCGTAGGTGTGCATCACGTCGCCGTAGTTCCAGAAGCCGTACCAGCGGTGCTGCTCGACTTCCTTCAGGTACTGGTTGAGTTGCAGCGCGAGCCGGTCCTCGATGAGCTTGCGCGCCGGCGTGCCGGCCTCGACCGGGTCCCAGTCGCCGAACACGCCGGCGGCGTGGATGCGCTGCGGCGTGAGCACGGGCCGCGCCGGGTTGGCGACCTGCTCGGCCATGTCCGAGAACACCTGGTGCGACGGCGTGGCGCCCAGCACCCACAGTTGCAGCTCCGACGTGCGCGCGACGCCGACGGAGTTGTCCCAGCCCGCTTCGTAGTCCTCGTAGGTGATGTTCAGCCCTTCGATCTCCTTCTCGTGCGTGTTCATGTCGCCGACCGCGCGGTAGGAGCGCATGTCCATCGCCGGCGCCGAGGGCGAGTAGAGCCACGCCGTCACGTCGGCCAGGTCCGTGGCCGCGCCGCGCACGTCCAGCCGCACGGGCGCGCGCTGCCAGAAGTCCTTCAGCCCCAGCGCGACGCCGCCGGACGCGCCACCGGCGTAGACCAGGCCCTTGCTGCGGCTGCCGCCGTTGGAGTCGATCCAGGCCTGGCCGCCCTGCGTGCGTTTGCGCAGCGTGAAGCCGTCCGCGTTCGCCTGAGACAGCGAGAAGTCGTTCCACTCGGGAATCCACTTCAGGCCGTCCTGCACGGCCTTGGCCATTCCCGACAGCGCGGGCAGCGCCAGGCCGGCGACCTGGGCGTCCTTGTAGGGCTTGCCGGGGTCGCGGCGCAGGCCGGTGACGGGCCGCACGGCCTCGCCCCACACGCCGATGCCTTCGCCCGAGAAGCGCACATGGCGGTCATGCGTGGCGTTGCTCATCGGCACCTGCGCCGTCACGCCCAGGCCGGCGATGAAGTCCTTGGCTGGCTCGCCGTCCCAGACGAAGGTGTGGACGATGCGCACGCTCTCCGCGCCGGCATAGAAGTACAGCCGCACGGAGAACCGCAGCCAGTCTCGGCCATTGCCAGTGTGGGTGCCATCGAGTTTCAGCACGGCGCGCACGGGGCCTTGCTGCTCGACCGTCACGGTGGTGACCTTGCTGCTGAAGGACTGGCGGGCGGTCTTGCCGTCCAGTTCCGGCTCGGCGCCGTCCTGGCGAAGCGCGATGAGGCGGAGGTTCTTCAGCGTGACGCGGCCGGCGCGTGAGGCTTCGGCGATCAGCGCTTCGCCGCGCGTGGGCACGGTCCAGGCGAGGTCGCCGGCGCTGATGACGATCTGCGTGGCGGTCTGCTTGACGGTCAGGCCGCCCGCTGCGGGCGTGCCGCCTTCCAGCTTCAGCGGGCCTTGCGGCGAGCCGCCGGCGATGGCGTGCGCCGTCCACTTCAGCGAGCCATCGGGCCAGTAGGCCAGTGGCCAGGACTGCATGGCGTGGTTGCCCAGCTTGAAGTCCAGCGACTTGGCGCCAGACCGCACCTGGCCACGCGGCCACGGCACGCCGAAGGTGGCGCCTTCAAAGCGCGACGGCGGGACGCCGTCCAGCCAGCGCAGCACGGTGTCGCTGACGGGCGCCGTTGTGGTGGGCAGGTTGGCCGTGGCCGCTTGCGCGGCGGGGAGGGATGAGGCCAGCGAGGCCACGGCCGTGGACTGCAGGAAGCCGCGGCGGGAGAAGGGAGACAACTTCATGGAAACCTTGTCGGTTGAACAGCGGTTGCGGGCAGTCAGCGCGGCAGGCTGCGGTAGTAGTCGGCCAGGAACTCGAAGGCCGCCTTGCGCTGGCCGGTCTCGGAGATCAGGCCCTTGCGGTTCCAGCCCTTCTGGAAGACCGGGTGCTCGCGGCGCGGCGAGCGGAAGTCCTTCAGCACCCAGGGCGACAGGCCGCGCAGCGTCGGCACCTTGGCAGCCATGGCGAGCGTGGCGCGGTAGTAGTCGACCTGGAAGTCCTCGCTGAACTTGCGGCGCAGCTTGGCGTCCTGGAAGCCCGCCTGTGCGTCGGCGCCGAACTCGGAGAACAGCAGCGGCTTGTCCGCCGGCACGTCCCAGCGCAGCTTGCCCACCGCCTCCAGCGTGTCGTCGCCGTACCAGCCGGCGTAGGTGTTCACGGCGATGACGTCGAGCTGGTTCAGCAGCGGGTCGGCGATGTGGATGACGTCGCCCTTGCGCTCCACCAGCAGCGCGGCGCTGATGAGGCGGCTCGGGTCCAGCGCGCGCACGGTCTCGGCCAGCGCGGTGTGGAAGCGCGTGCGGTTGTCGGCCACGGGCGTCTCGTTGCCGATGCTCCACAGCACGACGGCGGCGCGGTTGCGGTCGCGGTAGATGGTCTCGGCCTGCATGCGGCGGGCGAGGTCCAGCGTGGCGGGGTTGTCCCAGTTCACCGTCCAGTAGACGGGGATCTCGCTCCACACCAGCAGGCCGATCTCGTCGGCCACGCGCAGCATGGTCTCGTTGTGCGGGTAGTGAGACAGGCGCACGTAGTTGCCGTGCAAGCCGTTCTTCACCTCGCCGAGCAGCCGGCGCGCGGCGGCCTCGTCGATGCGGCGCGCGGGGTTGGCGGCGATCTCTTCCTCGTGGATGCAGATGCCCTTCAGGAAGATGGGCTGGCCGTTGAGCAGGATCTCGCTGCCGCGCACGGCGATCGTGCGGAAGCCGATGCGGTCGCGGACCTTGTCGTCACCGGCGTCGAAGTCCACGTCGTACAGCGTCGGCGCGTCGGGCGACCAGCGCTTGAGGCTGGCCGGTGCGGCGACGTCGAAGCGGGCTTCGCCGTTGGCGTCGGTCCGGGCGGGCAGCGCGAGGTTCAGGCCGGCGATGCGCAGGTTCACCGTGCGGTTGGCGGCCTGCGGGCCGTTGAGCTGCAGGCTGCCCACCAACCGGCCGGCGTCGTTCAGGCGCAGCGTCGCGTCGTCGATGAAGGTGGCCGGTGTCTGGATGAGCTTGACCGGCCGCGTGATGCCACCGTAGAGGTCCCAGTCGGTGATCTCGCCGGGCACGCTGTTGGCGTCGTGCTTGGAGTCCACGCCGACGACGAGGCGATTGCCTTGCGCGCGCAGCGCCTCGGTCACCTCGACGACGAAGGGCGTGAAGCCGCCCTCGTGCCGGCCGACTTCCTTGCCGTTCAGGTAGACATAGGCGCGGTAGTTGACGGCCTCGAAGCGCAGGAATGTGCGCTGGCCGGTCTTCACCGGCGCATCAAAGCGGCGCTGGAACCAGATCAGCCCGTCGAAGTAGCGCAGCTCGGGCGTCGCCGAGTTCCAGGCGCCGGGGATATCCATGGCCGGGCCGCGGTCCAGGTCGAACTCGAAGAAGGCGGGGCCGGGCTTGCCCTCCTCGGCGGCCACGTCCACGTCGCGGTGGCGCTGCATGCGCGACTTGGCGACCCAGCCGTTGATGTCGGTGAAGCCGGTGCGGTACAGGTCCTTGGAATAGGTCCAGCGGCCGGACAGGTCCTGCACGTTGGCGCGGGCGCCCGTCAGCAGCAGCGGCGGGCGCAGCGCGTCGGCGGCGAGGGCCGGCGCGGCGATGAAGGCCAGCAGGCAGAAGAGACGACGGATCATGGTTGCACCTCAATCACCAACACGGATTTGGCCGGCAGCGTCAGCGCCAGCGTGCCGTCCTTGGCTTGCGCCCTGAACGGCTGGGGTTTGACGCGGTCGGGCGTCTCGAAACGGTTCTCGGCGTCCATGGTCGCGGCGGTCAGCAACTGGCCGGTCACGGCGCGCACGCCCTTGCCGCCCACGGCGAGTTGCAGCGGCAGGTCCTGGTTGGGATTGGTGTTGGTGAGGCTCAGCAGCAGCTTGCCGTCCGCGCCCTTGGCCGCGCTCGCGCTGACGGCCGGGATGCTGTACTTGCCTAAAGCGTAGGTCGGCACACCGCTCAGTTGCACCGGCAGCGAGGTCGCATCCATGAAGGGCAGATGCATCGCGAACGCGTGGTACGTGGGTGTCAGCACCATGCGCTCTTTGTCGGTGATGACCACGGCCTGCAATACGTTGACCATCTGCGCGATGTTGGCCATCTTCACGCGCTCGGCGTGGCGGTGGAAGACATGGAAGTGCAGGGCGGCCAGCACTGCGTCGCGCATGGTGTTGCGCTGCACGAGGAAGCCGGGGTCGGTGCCGGGCTCGGGGTCGTACCAGCTGCCCCACTCGTCGAAGTAGATGGCGAACTTCTTCGCCGGGTCGTTGCGGTCCAGGATCTCGCGGTGCTTGGCGAGGTAGCCGTCGATGGTCTGCGGCACGGCCAGTGTGGAGATCCACTCGGCCTCGGGGAAGGCTATGGCGGCACCCTTTTTCTTCCAGTCGCGCGTGGGCAGCGAGTACTGGTGGTGGGTGATGGCGCTCATCTGCTTGATCTCGGCGCTGAGCGTCTCGGTCCAGTGCAGCTCCAGCTCCTGGCCGCCGCTGGCGACGAGCTTGGGCCGGTTGCCGCGCGGTGCCTTGGCGAAGGTGGCCCAGTGCTTGTATTGGTCCGCGTAGTAGCTGGGCCTCATGTTGCCGCCGCAGCCCCAGCTCTCGTTGCCTATGCCCCAGTACTGGATGCGCCAGGGCTTGTCGCGGCCGTTGGCGCGGCGCTCGCGGGCCAGGGCCGTGTCGCCCTCGGCGGTCAGGTACTCCAGCCACTGGGCCATCTCCTGCACGGTGCCGGAGCCGAGGTTGGCGTTGATGTAGACCTCGCTGCCGAGCTGCTCCGCCAGGTCCAGGAACTCGTGCGTGCCGACCGCGTTGGGCTCGATGACGCCGCCCCAGCTGGTGTTGACGCGCGGTGGCCGCTGCGCCTGCGGGCCGATGCCGTCGCGCCAGTGGTATTCGTCGGCAAAGCAGCCGCCGGGCCAGCGCAGCACGGGCACCTTGATGGCCTTGAGCGCGTTGACGACGTCGCTGCGCCAGCCGCGCACGTTGGGGATCTTGCTGTCCGTGCCGACCCACAGGCCTTCGTAGATGCCGGCGCCCAGATGCTCGGCGAACTGGCCGTAGATCTGCCTAGCGATGACGGGGCCGGGCTTGTCGGCCTGGATGTCGATCTTCACGGGCTCGGTCGCGTGGGCCAGGGAGGCCGCAAGGCTGATGGAGAGCAGCAGGTGTTTCATCGGCATTGGAGGATCTGGAAGTCGCGGATCTGCAGGCGGCTGGCGGTGGTGCGCAGTGCGAAGTAGCCGTGCAGGCGTGGATTGGGATCGGCGCGCGTAAAGAGTTCGTTGCTGCCGGCGCGCCAGCGAAGGTGAACGGGATCGGCAGCCGTCGGTTGACGCGAAACAATCTCGATGCTGAGCGCTTGGCCGGCATGCAGACGGGTTTGCGGCGTCATCGGCGCCTCGCCCGCCTCGGCGATGGCACCGTCGGCAAAACCAGTTAGCAAGCGGCGCTGGCTGCCGTCGTACAGCCGCAGCCGTGTCGTCGTGTTGGCGTTGGCGCCAAAGCCCGCGTAATAGGTCGGCAGTCCGTCGTAGCCGGCGAACTTGCCGCTGCGTGGGTAGGGCTCGCTGCCGTCGGCTTCGAGCGCGTTCCAGAACATGTTCAGGTCCGACAGGCGCCCGGCATGCGGCCCGGCGCTGGCGGGTGCGGGCAGGGCGAGTGCGGTGAAGCGGATGGCGTAGTCGCCGCTCAAGGGCTGGCGCCACCACAGGGACAGGCCGGCGGGCGTGGCGATGTCCAGCACGCCGCCCTGGGCGGTGACGGTGGCGCGTTCGTCCTCGGCCTCCAGCCGCCAGCGGGCGAGGCCGGCGCGGAAGTCGTCAGTGGCGACTTGCTCCAGCTTCTTGGGTGGCTCGCACCATGCCGCTGCGGTCAGCGGCAGTGCAAGGATCAACCCGCAAAGTGGAAGACGGAAGGCAGGTCCCATTGGCGCGGCTTGTTGTCGGCTTCGACTTCCATCAGCGGGGCCATGTAGTCCCACCAGCGGCGCATGACGGGCAGCGTCGGCAGATCGTCAATGGGGTAGCCGGGCTTGAGCTTCAGCACGGCGAACAGGCTCAGCGTGCTCTCGTCCAGGAAGATGGAGTAGTCGTGGATGCCGGCACCGCGCAGCGCCTCGGCCAGGTCGGGCCACAGCTCGTCGTGGCGCTTCTTGTACTCAGGCACCACGCCGGGTTTGAGCTGCATCTTGAAGGCGCGAATCTCGTCGCTCATTGCGTTTGTCTCCTTGTCTTTATTGGACGTCTTGCTCGGCCATGGGCAGGGCCGACACGTCGCGGCGGCGCAGCTCGGCGTCCACGCGCAAATGCGCCGGGGCCAAGCCGTCGATCTGGCAGCTCTCGCCAACAGCGATGGGCGAGCCGAGCTGCAGGCGGCAGCTCTCGTCGAAGTGCCAGGCCAGGGCGTCCTGCACATGGCCGCCGCGGCGCGCCTCGATGTCGACGGCGCGGAAATCGAAGCGGCGCAGCGGCACCTCGGCCGTGGCGTCGACCTCGAAGGCGACCTCGGCACCGCGCGCGGTGAGACGCTGGATGCGCACGCCCTCGACCCGCGTGCGGCCCTGCTCGCTCGACACGGGCTGGGCCATGGCCAGCCAGTGCGGCGGGGCATTGGCTCTTTCAGCGTCGGGGATCTGCGCCTGGCTGTAGGCGGGGTTCCAGTTCATCGTCGCGCGCATGGCGACCGGCACGTCGTGCAGCGTGAGGTCGCTGATGGACACGTCCTCGATGAAGCCGCCGCGTGTAGGCGCGCTCTTGAACAGCAGGCCCACCGGCACCGGCGCGTGGACGTCGATGCGCTGGGCCACGATGCGACGGAAGCCACCCGAGGTTTCGCTGCCGAAGGTCAGGCCCGCAGCGCCCTCGCGGACGATGCAGTCGCTGATGCTGATGTCTTCGCACGGCCTCGCGACGCGCAGGCCGTCGGCGTCGCGGCCGGCTTTCAGGCAGAGGGCATCGTCGTTGACGGCGATGTCGGCATTGCGGATGGTCACGCGGCGCGAGGAGTCGATGTCGATGCCGTCGGTGGACGGGCCGCGCGCCTCGTCGTTGTTGCGGACCGTCACGGTGTCGACCGTCACGTCTTCCGAATAGCAGAGGTGCAGCGTCCAGAAGCCGGAGCGGCGCAGCAGCAGGCCTTCGCCGATGTGCACGCGCGCCGATTCGAAGACTTGCACGAGGCGCGGCCGTTGCGCGTCATAGTCCGACGCCCAGCGCAGGCCGCGCGGCTCGTAAATGGCGCGCAGGGCCCAGTAGCTATCCCAGAAGACCTGGCCGTCGCCGTCGATGCAGCCTTCGCCGACCAGGCTGACGTCATGCTCGCCGTAGATGTTGACCAGGGCCGCCGGCCAGCGCATCTCGATGCCGGCCACGCGCGTGGGCAGCAGTGGGTAGTCGGCCAGGTCACGTGAACCGAGCAGCGTGGCACCGCGGTCCAGCCGCAGCGTCATGCCGCTCTTCAGGAAGAGGGCGCCGGTCAGGTAGACGCCGGAGCCCACACGCAACTCCGCGCCCTGAAGGGCCGCCGTGTCGATGGCGGCCTGCAGGGCGCGGGTGTTGAGCGTGCACCCGTCACCGCGGGCGCCGAAGGCCTGCGCTTCCACGCAAGCCCGCGTCATCAGACGATGCCGCTGCCCGACGCGCCTGCCTTCGCAGGACGCTTCACGGCGGCCTTCTCGCGATAGCCACTGGCACGGTAGGCCGCGACCGGGTCGATGGCGGCGCCGCTGCGCAGGCGGGCCATGGCCAGGATGGGGCTCACGTCGGTGCGGAAGGCCTTCTTCAAAGCCTGTGCCGATTGCAGCGCATCGTTGGCTTCTTGGAAGCCGGCCAGCGCCTTGCGGTCCACCAGCGCGGCTTGCACGAAGGCACGCTGCACTTCGATGGCGCTTTGCATCAGGCTCTCGATGGGGTCGGTCACGTTGTGCGACTGGTCCAGCATGTAGGAGGGCTTGAAGGCCGCGCCATCACGGTCCGCCGCATCGGCCAGCTCGTTGAAGACGAGGAAGAGCTGGAAGGGGTCGATGGAGCCCGAGTCCAGGTCGTCGTCGCCGTACTTGCTGTCGTTGAAGTGGAAGCCGCCGAGCTTGCCGAACTGCGCCAGGCGCGCCACGATCATCTCGATGTTGGTGTTGGGCGCGTGGTGGCCCAGGTCCACCAGGCACTTGGCCTTTTCGCCCAGCGTCTGCGCGGTGGCGAAGCTGGTGCCCCAGTCGGCGATGACGGTGCAGTAGAACGCCGGCTCGAACAGCTTGTGCTCGATGTACATCAGCCAGTCGTCCGGCAGCGCGGCGTAGATGCCCTTGGCAGAGTCGATGTAGCGCTCCAGCGCGCCGCGCAGATTGTTCTGGCCGGGGAAGTTGGCGCCGTCGCCCACCCACACGGTCAGGCCCTTGGAGCCCAGCGTCTTGCCCAGCTCGATGCAGTCGATGTTGTGCGCCACGGCCTGCTCGCGGGCGGCCTGGCTTTGCGCGGTCAGGCTGCCGTACTTGTAGGTGTGGGCCTGGCCGGCCTGGTCCTGGAAGGTGTTGGAGTTCACCGCGTCAAAGCTCAAGCCCAGGCTGTCGGCCTGCTGGCGCAGGGCCTTGGGGTCGCTCGGCTTGTCCCACGGGAAGTGCAGGGACACGGCAGGCGTGACGCGCGTCAGCTGGTTGATGACGGCGCAATCTTCCAGCTTCTCGGTCACGTCACGCGGCTCGCCCTTGCCGGGGAAGCGCGCGAAGCGCGTGCCGCCGGTGCCCACGCCCCAGCTGGGCAAGGCCACGGCGAAGGTCTGGGCGGTGGCGGTCAGCGCCTCGATGTCCACGCCGCGGCGGGACAGCATGCCGCCCAGCGCGTCGTAGTCGGCCTGCAGCGTGGCGCGCTGGCTGGCGTTGTGTTGTTCGACCTGGCCGGCGTCGATGATGTTCGTCGTCATGGATGTCTCCTGTACTGCTGTGCCAGTGTGCGCTTAGCGGGTGAACGCAGCGGCATTGCCAGCGTCGACGTTGAGGATGTTGCCGGTGCTCTTGCCGGCCTTGTCGCTGGCCAGGAAGTACACCGCTTCGGCGATGTCCTCGGGCAGCACGCTGAGCTTGAGCATGCTGCGCTGACGGTAGAACTCTTCGATGTTGTCGCTGTCGATCTTGTTCGACGCGGCGCGCTCTTCCTTCCACTTGCCGTCCCAGATGCGCGAGCCGCGGATGACGGCGTCGGGGTTGACGACGTTGACGCGCACGCCGATGGGCGCGCCTTCCAGCGCGATGCAACGGGCCAGGTGGATCTCGGCCGCCTTGGCCGTGCAGTAGGCCGAGGCGCCGGCAGAGGCGACCAGGCCGTTCTTGCTGGCCACGAACACCATGCTGCCGCCGATCTTCTGTGCCTTGAGCAGGCGGAAGGCGGCGCGGCTGACCAGGAAGTAGCCGGTGACGAGGATGTTCTGGTTGCGGTTCCAGATCTCCAGCGAGGTGTCTTCCAGCGGCGCGGCGGAGGCGATGCCGGCGTTGGACACGAGGATGTCCAGGCCGCCGAAACGCAGGGCAGTGGCTGCGATCAGGCTTTCCACCTCGGCTTCGGACGTGATGTCGCCGCGCACGGTGGCCACGGCGTCCTTGCCGCCGACCTTGATCAGCGCCTTGCTGGCTTCTTCCAGCGCCTCGCCGTCGATGTCGGTCAGCATGACGCAGGCGCCTTCCTGCAGCAGCTGGCGGGCGACGGCCTGGCCGATGCCACCGGCGCCGCCGGTGACCAGGGCCACGCGGCCGGCCAGGCTCTTGGGCTTGGGCATGCGCTGCAGCTTGGCTTCTTCAAGCAGCCAGTACTCGATGTCGAAGGCTTCCTGCTCGGGCAGGCCGACATAGGTGTCCACGCCATTGGCGCCGCGCATCACGTTGATGGCGTTGATGTAGAACTCGCCGGCGATGCGGGCGGTCGCCTTGTCCTTGGCAAAGGACAGCATGCCCACGCCAGGGATCAGGTAGATGATGGGGTTGGCATCACGCACGGCCGGGCTGGTCGGGCGCTTGCAGCGCTCGTGATAGGCGCGGTAGTCGGCGCGGTAGGCTTCCAGCGCGGCGTCCAAGCCGGCCAGCACGGCGTCGACATCGGGGTTGGCCGGGTCGAAGTCCAGCACCAGCGGGCGGATCTTGGTGCGCAGGAAGTGGTCGGGGCAGGACGTGCCCAGTGCGGCCAGCTTGGCCAGGTCGTTGCTGCCGACGAACTCCAGCACCACGTCGCTGTCGTTGAAGTCGCCCAGCTTGCGCTCATCGGCGCTGATGCGGCCGCGCAGCGCGGGCATCAGCTTGGCGGCAATCGCGGCGCGCTGGTCGGCGGCCAGGTTGATGGTCTTCACGCCGCCGAACACGGGCTGCTTGATGTTCTCGTTCAGCCACTGCTCGGCCAGGCGGATCATGTCCAGCGTGATCTCGTAGCAGCTCTTGGCGGTGTCACCCCAGGTGAACAGGCCGTGGCCTTCCAGGATGATGCCCTTGAGGTTGGGCTGCGACGTGGCCAGGGCTTCGAGCTTCAGGCCCAGGTCGTAGCCGGGGCGCTGCCAGGGCAGCCAGCCCAGTTGGCCGCCGAAGATGACTTCGGTCAGGCGGCGGCTGTCGGCGCAGGCGGCGATGGCGATGATCGCGTCCGGGTGCATGTGGTCGACATGCGCCTTAGGAATATAGGCGTGCAGGGGGGTATCGATACTTGCGGCACGCGGATTCAGATTGAATGTGCAGTGCGGCAGGTAATCCACCATCTCGTCTTCATGCTCCAGGCCGCGATAACGCTTCTTCAGCGCATTCAGCTTGTCCATGTAGAGCGTGGAGAAACCATCCAGCTTGATGCTGCCCAGATCACCGCCGGAACCCTTGACCCACAGCACCTCGACGTCTTCACCGGTCAGATGGTCGCGCATCTTGACCTTGGCCGAGGTATTGCCGCCGCCGAAATTCGTCACGCGCAAGTCGGAACCCAGCAGATTGGAGCGATAGAGCAGCAGCTCGGGTTCGCTCAATTTGGCCGCCACGGCGTCGTCCCACTTGGAGACGATGGGAGTTTGCGCAGGGGTTTGGGAATTTGCAGTCATCAGCTTGCCTGTAATCAGTCCGTATTCATCACCGTGGCCGCGGCGTGCGGCCCGGCACCCGTCGTTAGCGGGTAAGCGGAGCGCAGTGTGAAGCGAAACGCCGGCCCATGCTCGGGGCCGGCGCAGGAAATCAAAAGGATGAGCGAAAGCGCGCACCCCCGGGTCTTCGCTCACGAAACGCTCACGGCCGTGAGCGTTTGCTGATTGACCTTGGCAGACGGCTGACGTAATCTGTAGTTGAAACGGTGTTTCACCCAGGCTCTGAGCGGTTGTGAGCGTGAGTGGAGATGGCACCGGTGGCTGGTGCCTACGCACATCGGCCGTGATCAGGCGACCGGCCTTAAGCCAGGCTGCCGAACGCAAGCGACGCCCGCCCCGGGACTGCACATAGAGGGTTGGGCGACATAACGACGAGACAACGGTCGCCGCCCTTCAGGCAGGTCGCCCGATAAAGGTGTTCCCCATGATCAATCACAAGCGTCACAAGCGTCTGCTCAAACTCCTTGACGAGCGCGAGCACGCCAGCGTCCAGCAATTGATGGAATGGTTATCGGCTTCGGCCGCGACGGTGCGGCGGGATATTTCCTGGCTGGCCACGAAAAACCAGCTGACGCGCACCCGCGGCGGTGCGCAAAGGCTGGAGCAGCGTAAAAAATCATACACGCTGTCGAGCGAGACTTTTCAAAACAACGCGCAGCAGAATACTGCCGCCAAACGTGCCATTGCCCGTTATGCCACCTCGATGTGCAATAACGGCGAAACCATCATCATCAATGGTGGCACCACCACGTTCATGATGGCGGAGTTTCTCGTCGAGAAACAGCTGAAGATTCTCACGAACTCCTTCCTGATGGCCGAGCGCCTGCTTGTCACCAGCGACAACGAGATCATCCTGCCCGGCGGCAAGGTCTACCGCGAGCAGAACGTCATCCTCAGCCCCTTCGAGAACGACGTCGCCCAGCACCACTACGCCGCCAAGATGTTCATGGGCGTCTACGGCCTGAGCATCCTGGGCCTGATGGAGGCCGACCCGCTGCTGATCCAGGCTGAAAAGCGCCTCATCGGCCAGGCCGAGGAGCTGGTTGTGCTGGTGGACAGCTCCAAGTTTGCGCGCAAGGCCGGTCTGGTGCTGTGCGGCCTGAACCGCGTGTCCACCGTCATCACCGACACCGGTGCCTCCGACAGCGCCGTGCAGCTGCTGGAGCACTACGGCGTGCGTGTCATCACCGTCGAGCCCGAAGCTGTGGACCCCCGGGTGGTGGAAGCTTCGGCCCTGAGTTCGCATGACTACGCCGCCGTGCTGGAGTCGGGGGCCTACGGACGCCGCACGGTGCTGAACTCTTGAGCCTTGCCATCAGCGACCGGCAGCCCGGCACCGTCGTCCTCGACATCGGCAAGACCAACGCCAAGCTCACGCTGATCGACGCGGCTGGGAAGACGCTTGCCGAGGCGCGCACGCCCAACACCGTCCGCCGCATTGCGCCCTACCCGCACCATGACACGGAGCGGCTGTGGAGCTGGATGCTGGGCCAGCTGGGCGAGATGTCGGCGCTGGCCGACATTCGCGCCATCGTGCCCGTGACGCATGGCGCGACGGCGGCGCTGATCGACGACGCCGGCCTGGTGCTGCTGGTGCTGGACTACGAACATGTGCCGGGCGACGCCGCCGATGTAGCTCGTTATGACGCGCTGCGGCCGGCGTTCGACGAAAGCGGCTCGCCCCGGCTGCCCGCCGGGCTCAATCTCGGCCGCCAGATCGAGTGGCTCCAGGCGAGCTTCCCGGCGGAATTTGCGCGTGCCACGCAAGTGCTGATGTACCCGCAGTACTGGGCCTGGCGCCTGTGCGGCGTGGCGGCCAGCGAGGTCACCTCACTGGGCTGCCACACCGACCTGTGGCAGCCAGGCGAGGGCGCGTGGTCGTCCCTGGTCGAGAGCCAGGGTTGGCAGCACCTCTTCCCGCCGCGCCGCGATGCCTGGGCGCGGCTCGGCACGCTGCGGCCGGAGCTGGTAGCGGACACAGGCCTGGCCGCAGATTGCGAGATCGTCTGCGGCATCCACGACAGCAATGCCTCGCTGCTGCGCCATTTGCTGACGCTGCAACAGAGCGGGCCCTGCACGGTGCTGTCCACCGGCACCTGGGTCATCGCGGCGGCGCTGGGCTCGGCGACCAAGCCGCTGGTCGAGGCGCAGGACATGCTGGCCAACTGCGATGTCTTTGGCGACGCGGTGCCCTGCATGCGTTTCATGGGCGGGCGGGAGTTCGGCTCGATTGCCGGGACGCAGCCGGCTGCGTTTGATGCCGCGGACGTGGAGCGCTTGATCGCGCGGCAGACGATGGCTCTGCCTTGTTTTGCCGAGACGGGCGGGCCGTTTGCCGGCCAGCTCGGGCGGGTCGATGGCGCTATGCCGGGGACCGATGCGGAACGCGCGGCGCTGGCGACCTTGTATGTGGTGCTGATGACGGACTACTGCCTGTCGGCCCTGGGTGCGAGCGGGCGTGTCGTCGTCGAAGGCGCCTTCACGGCGAACCCGTGGTTCGGGCCCTTGCTGGCCGGGCTGGCGGAGCGTCGGGACGTGACGGTGTCGGATGACAGCAGTGGCACGACTTGCGGGGCGTGGTTGCTGGATGCCTGGGGGCGCGAGGCTGAGTCGGTGGCCGTTCCGGTTGTGGCGTGGGCGCCAGTTGGGTGGCGGGATTACCGCGACGCGTGGCGGGCTGCGGCGGAAGCGGCTTGATGCGTGAGGCCCAGCCGGGATTTCGTCCCGGCGGCCGACCTACTTTTTGCGCCGCCAAAAAGTAGGCAAAAAGCTCTCCCCTGCAAAACCGCCCGGCATGGCCGGGTCCCCTGCGATGCTCGAAGCCCAGGGCCGCGCCGAACTCACTTCGCTACGCTCCGTTCAAACAAAGCGTCGCGAAGTCAGTTSTTGAWGCGCGCTGCGCGCGCGCCCYGGRCTTCTGCGCTTCTCGGCGGTTTAGAMGGGGAGGCCCCGMAACAGCCAACAGCCAAACCCGGAGTCCGGGCGGTGGAKGTATTTCGTRTGCCCCCTTTAGCCCCGCCGAGGAACGGAAAGYCTYGAGGCCGTGCGCGMAGCGCACTTCAAGARCTGACTCCGCACGGTTGTTTGAGCAGAGCGTAGCGGCGCGAGTTCCGGGCGGGGCCTCRAGGCTTGAGTACCGCAGGGCACCCGAAGCGCAGCGTAGGGCGGGGCGGTCGGGGGGAGCTCTTTGCCTACTTTCTGGCGGCCCAGAAAGTAGGTCGCCCGCCGGGGCGAAATCCCGGCATGGGCCTTGCCTCAATTACAACTAGCGCCGTGTCAAGCCTTGCGTCGACGGCGAACACCCGCAACGCCGAGCCCGGCCAGCGAAGCCAACATCAACGACCCCGGCTCCGACACCGTGAACGCCCTCACGCTGTCGATGGCGGGCACGCTGTAGCCGCTGTTGTCGCTGGCGCTGTCAAAGGCGTAAACGCGCACTTCGCTGAAGCCGACTGCGTCGCTCAGGCCCAGCACGCCGCCGATGCCGGCAGCACCGAGCGACACCTTGCCGCTGCCGGTCAGCACGCCGTCCAGCAGCGTCTGCCACATCACGTAGATGTTGAGATAGCCGGAGTCCACCGCGAACTCGATGCCTTGGAGCCTGGCGCCGCTGCCCTTGATGGACAGATAGGCGTTTGTGCCCGCCGTCGCGAAGTAGTTGCCCGAGAAGGACTCGCTGTAGGTCTGGCCGGCCGGCACGTCCACGCAGAACTCACCGGCATAGCCGCAGCCGCCGTTGTCGTTGGCAAAGCCGGTGTGCGTGAACAGCAGGCCGCCCTCGGCCCAGGGGCTGTCGAGGTTGGTGTTGGCCTCGAAGTCGGCCGCGTAGGTCAGGTGCGTCGCACCCGGCGTGGCGCTGCCCGCGCCGGTGGTCTGCACGACAGCGGCGATGGCCGGGGCGGCGAGCAGGGCGGCGATGAGAGGGATCAGTTTGGTTTTCATGATGCTTGTGGTTCTCAGGGCACGGCGACCAGGTCGATGGCGTCGAACGACAGCGACGGGCTCAGGAAGCTGGTGCCGGCGGTGCCGCTGACGGTGTTGATGGTCAGCACGTTGGTGCCGACGACGAGTTGCGCGGCGGGGATGTCGTAGGTGTAGGTGCGGTTGACGCCGCGGTAGGTGCCCACGGTCAGGTTGCGCGACACCTTGGCTGGCGCGGCGGGGATGGCCGACGTCCAGCTGTTGACCGTGACCTGCGGCCGGGCGCCGCCGTTGTCGGCCGTGGTGCCCAGACGCAGGCGCAGCGGCGCGGTGTTCTGGCCGCGCTTGAGCGTGAAGCGGATTTGCAGGCCGTTGTTAACGTCCTTCCACTGGTAGGCAGGCCAGTTGGCGGGTGTGGAGGCGCCCACCGTGTAGGGGCCGGCCAGCCACGAGGCCATGCGCACGTCGGACGGGTGCATGAAGGTCAGCCGGTCGCCGTTGATGTACTCCTGCGGCGTGCCGTCCCAGTGGCCGATGCGCCAGATGGACGGCGTGGTTTCCGGGTCGGCCGTGATGGCCACGGGGTTCAGCGCGTAGCTGGCGTTGGCGGTGACGGTCACGGTGCCGGTCTGCACGGCGAGTTCGCCCTTGTAGACGGTCATGGTGTAGACGCCCGGCAGCATGCCGGTGGCCGTGAAGTGGCCGTCCACGGGGTCGGCATCGGCCCAGTATTGAGCCTGTGCGTTGGCGAAGCCGACGGTGTAAGGCAGGCCGGCGATGCGGCCCGTCAGGCCGGCGCCGGTGACCGAACCACGGCCCACCGGCGGCACGTAGCCGATCAGGCTCACTTGGCCGTACCAGCTGGTGTCGGGCCGGGCCGTCGGCGGCGTGCCGTTGTTGAAGATCATGGTGTACGTGTTCAGCACGCCCATGCGGAAAGCTTCCGTCTGCGCCTCACCGTAGTTGACGATGTAGGTCAGCTCGTTGGTCGTGCTGGTGATCTGTTGAAGCAGGCTGCGGTAGAACGGGCCGCCGGATCCGCCTTCGTTGTTGTCGCGCCAGAACCAGATGCCCACGCCAGGGCCGCTGCCACCGACGAACTCCCAGTCCTTCAGCCGGCGGTTGGCGTAGTGCTTGGAGCGCGTCTGGCCGTAGCGGGCGTCGGTGGTCGGGAAGCCGAACACGTCGCTGGCCTCGATGGCGGCGCCGGTGCCACGCAGGTCCTCGGCCCAGAAGCTCTGGCCGCCGTAGGTGACGAGGCCGCCGGCCGCATTGGCCGGGCCGCCGTTGGGCAGCTTGGCGACCGGGATGCGAGCGATGAAGCGCACCAGGCCCAGCGTGTCGGGCTCCTCGGTGAAGTGCGTGCCCATGTGGATGTTGGGCTCGCCCTTCTTGACGAGGTAGTAGTGCGTCAGCACGCCGCCCTTGGTGCTGGTGCTGGTTAGCGTGATCTTGATGTAGTCGGTGCCGGTGACGACGCCGCCGTTGGTCGTCGCGGCGGGCGTCGAGACGCCTGCGGCATTGACGAGTTCGGCCTTCACGCCGACGGCGCTGACGTTGGTGTAGAGGAAGTCGGCACCAGAGTTCAGCTGCGTGCCGCGGCTCAGGTCCTGGTACTCCACGCCGTTGTAGACCATGCTGGAGATGTCGCCGGCCGACTGCGTGCTGACGCCGTTGTCATAGCCCCGCACCTTGAACACGAGGCCCGCGTCGGTGTCGATGACGTAATTGGGCTTGGCGGAACTGTTACTGTCCCAGACGGTTGTGATGCTGAAGGCGGCCATCGCGGCCGGGGCCGCTGCGGCGAGCAGGCCTGCGGCCAGCCAACGCGCCCAATGCGGGCGCGAGCTTGTCGTGTTCATGAAGTCTCCTGGTCTTGTGTCGTAGTTCACGGTTTGCGGGCTTGCCCGCAGCCGGAGCGGAATGTAGGCAGCGCCTGCCTCCGCGTGTACTCAACCAGATGAGCGTTTGAACAAGGCCGTACTCGCGGCCTCTGTGCCCTTGTATAGACAGCGCTGACAATGCATTTGCGATACCGAATGCGACATAGCGCGCGGGTTCGCAGCGTCAGATCACTTGATCAGCGCCTGATATGTCAGCCCGCGCACGCGCAGATGCAGCGTCGAATTGCCTGCCGGCCTGAGCTGCGTCATGAAGAGGATGACGAGGCGCTCCTTCGGGTCCACCGTGTACTGCGGGAAGTAGGCACTGCCCCAGCCGAAGGCGCCTTCGCTGCCGAGCTCCTTGAAGCCACCGCGCCTGACGTTGACCCAAAAGCCCAGGCCGAAGCCGTCCGCGTCGCCGCTGGACTTGGGGCCAAGGTGGTCGGCCGTCATCAGCGCCACCGTGTGCGGCGAAAGGATGCGCACGCCGTCGAGTTCGCCCTTGTTCAAGAGCATCTGCAGGAAGCGCGTGTAGTCGCCCGCCGTGCTCAGCATGCCGGCGCCGCCGGACATCAGCTTGTGCGGACCGTTGACGAAGTCACTCTTTGCCGACGTCTCCATCAGCTTGAGCTGGCCGCCCTCCAGGCCGTAGACATTGGCCAGGCGCTCGACCTTTTCGGGTGGCACGGCGAAGCCGGTGTCCGCCATGCGCAGCGGGTCGGTGATGCGCTCCTTGATGAAGCGGTCCAGCGGCTGGCCGGACACCACCTCGACGAGGCGGCCCAGCACATCGGTCGCATAGCCGTAGATGAACTGCTCACCCGGCTGGCTTTGCAGCGGCAGCGCGGCGAAGCGGTCGGTCCACTGCGCCAGCGTCTCGTCATTGCCGACGAGATACCAGTCCTTCATGCCGGCCGCGTCGTAGGCTGCCTTGGCCGGGCCGCCGCCATAGCTCATGCCGGCGGTGTGCGTCAGCAGGTCGTGGATGGTGAGTGGGCGGCGTGCCTTCTCGGTGCCGCCTTGGGCCAAGGCGACCTGCTGGTTGGCAAAGGCCGGCAGGTAGCGCGCCACCGGGTCCTTCAGCAGAAAGCGGCCTTCCTCGTAGAGGATCATGGCCGCCACGGTGGTGAGCGCCTTGCTCATGGAGGCGATGCGGAAAATCGTGTCCGTGCGCATCGCCTTGGCGTTCTCTATGTCGCGCTGGCCATAGGCCTTGAAGACAACCGGCTTGCCGTCGCGCAGCACGGCCATCACGCCGCCGGCGAGCTGCTGCTTGCCAATCTGCTCCTCAATGGCCGCGTCCAGGCGCTTGAGGCGCTCGGGCGAGAAGCCCTGCGCGGTGATCGTCTCGGCCTTGGGAGGCGCCGCGAAGCTGAGTGGGGCGTGAGTCAGCGCGGCGCAGGCCAGCGCCAAAGCAAGAACGGTGGATTTCATGTCGCAGTGATCTCAGTTACTCAATCCGTGGTCCGCGCGCGTCCTGCATTGAACAGCCGGCCGAGCGCCGGGCCGCCCCAAGTAGGCCGGCTGGCGATGTGCTTGCGGCTCAATGCCGCAAGCATCGCCGTCCCCTCGGGGGACCGACCAGGCTCGCCCGCGTTCAGCGCGGAGAGACTGGGCGAGGGCCCCTAATCTCCCAGCGGTCGTTGCTGCGTGAAGCCCGGGCTGGCGGCCACGCGGTACTGCTCGGGCGGCTGCGGCTTGCTCGGGTCGATTGGGCCGAGATCATCGCGCAGCTGGGCGGCCACGGGCACGCGGGCTTCCCGCAGGCCCAGTGCCACCAAACGCGCCAACTGATCGGCGCCGTAGTTGTTGTGATGGGTGTTGTCGATCTTGCCCGCGTTCAGCGGGTGCGCCGCCTTGGAGCGCTCGACACCCAGGGCCGCGTAGAACTGCTGGCTCATCGCGTTGAGGTCGATGAAGGCCAGCTTCATGTCCCTGGCCACGGCGCGTGCGGCTTCGGCGTACTCCAGCAGGCTGGGCTTGAGGCGGCCCTGCTCGTCGAAGTTGCGCCGCTCCATCGACGACAGCACCACCGGCACGCCGCCGCGCGCCAGGATGCGCTCGGCATGCGTGCGCAGCTCGGCCTTGTAGGTCTCGGCGTTGCCGCTGCCGTCCTTCTGCTGTTTCTGGTCGTTGTGGCCGAACTGCAGCAGCACGGTGTCGCCGGGCTGCAGCTGCGACAGGATCTTGTCGATGCGGCGGCGCCCCAGCGAATCGCGGAAGGTCTCCCCCGACTGCGCATGGTTGGCCACGGCCACGGTCGGCTTGAAAAGGGCGGGGAACATCTGGCCCCAGCTGCTGTAGGGCTCGCGGGACTGGTCGGCCACGGTGGAGTCGCCCAGCAGGAAGATGGTGGGCACCTGCACCGGCTCGATGACGAGCTTGCGCAAGGCCGGCTGGCTGCCGTTGATCTCCAGCGTGATGCGCTGGTCCCAGGCCCAGATCTCGTCCTTGCTCTCGCGCGGCTCCTTGAGCTTGACGACGCCGGCTTCGACGCCAGGCACCGCAGCGATGCGGGCCGTGCGCACGTTGACGATGAAGCTGCGCGTCTGCGTAGCCCCGGCGGGCACTTGCACGCCGTCCAGCATCAGGCGGCGCAGCTCGGCCTTGATCGTCGTGTCGCTCGCGGTGGGGCCACCCAACGTGGCGGTGACTCGGTAGTTGCCTTCGGCCGGCACGTCCACCGTGAAGAAGCTGGGTTGGCCAGCCGCGTTGCGCGGCGCGCCGGGCTCGAAGCCACTGCCGCGTTCGCGGCTGTAGGTGGGCTCGGGCGTGGCGGCGAGGTCAAAGCTGAGCGCATTGGCCGCGGGCGGCGGCGAAGCACAAGCGCTCAGGCACAGCGGCACGGCGAGAAGCAGGGGGCGGAGAAAGCTCATGTGTCAGTCCGTCAGATGTTGCCCGGCGCGGCGCTCAAGGGCGGGCTTGCAGCGGTTGCAGCGAGGAGTCGGCCGCGTGGCCACTGCCACGGCCCCACAGGCGGTCATAGGGCCAGCCGGTCAGGTCTTCGACGATGCGGCCGCTCTCGGGTGTCTCGGCCTCGGTCGCGCCATTGCGCAGGCGTTCGACCTCGTTGACGAGCACGGCATGTGTGCTGGCATTGAGGCGGAAGGACCACGAGGCCACCAGGCCGAACAGCATCATCAGCAGCGGCCCGCCCACCATCAGCGCGGTGATGGTCTGGATGGCTTCGGGGCTCTGCACGATGACCTCGCCCGGCCGCGTCTTGGGCGAGATGTAGCCGCCCAGGTCAATGATCCAGCCGGTGGCGATGATGGCGACGCTCTGGGCGACCTTGCGCACCAACGTCATCACGCCGGCAAAGATGCCCTCGCGGCGCTGGCCGGTGACGGCCTCGTCGATGTCGGGCAGGTAGTTGTAGACCGACCAGGGCACGAAGTTCAGCGTGCCGCGGCCCAGGCCGGCCAGCACGATGGGCAGGAAGAGCCAGAAGATCAGGGAAGGGCTGAAGCTGTCGCGCGACGGGTCCAGCGCGGTGAACAGGTTGGCGCCCAGTGCGTTGAAGCCGGCCTGGAAGCCTTCCGGCCGCGTCAGGAAGAAGCCCAGGTAGAGCAGCAGCGCCGCGCCGAACATCGAGATGGCGATGCGGTAGGCCAGCACGGGCCCGGTGCGGATGACGATCTGGATGGCCACCATGACCGAGATCAGCTGGGCCACGTACATGACCGTCATCAGCTGCGAGATCACCAGCGTCGCGCCCATCAGCACCGTCGCCACGAAGATGGGGAAGGCGGTGTTGAAGATGTCCTGCGACAGGTAGCCGCCCAGGTAAATGGACAGGTGCTGGCGGAAGGCGCGGATCTTCAGCGTGGAGAAGAGGTCGCGGAACATCTTGGCGGGAATCGCCAGCGCCGCTCTCAGGTTGAAGCCGCCGAAGGTCTGCGACAGGACGGCCTGCTCACGCGTGCCGTAAGGCCGCTCCCAAGTCGTCAGCACGACGATGGTGACGACGACAGAGAAGATGCAGCCGAAGATGGCGGCCATCCAGAAGAAGGTGTCCGGCGAGTCCTTGCCGCCGAAGCGGCTGATGAGCAGCGTGGGCAGGTAGGAGGCCAGGATGGCCGAGCTCTGCGCCACGATCATGCGGGCGCCGGCGAACTTGGCCTTGGCCTTGTAGTCCTTGGTCATCTCGGCCGCCAGCGTCTCCCAGGGGATGAGAAACATCGTGTACAGCAGCTCGAAGAAGATGAAGGTGAGCAGGTAGTAGGTGAAGCTGTGGCCGGTGCGGAAGATCAGCGCGAAGCTGGGCAGCAGCGGGATGGTGATCAGCAGGAACAGCTTGCGCCGGCCGATCTTGCGGCCCACCCAGGTGTGGCGCAGGTTGTCGGACACGTAGCCGATCAGCGGGCAGGTGATGGCTTCTAAGAGTCTGGGTAGTCCCAGGATCAGGCCGGCTTCGACGGCGCTGAGGCCGCAGAAGGTGGTGAAGAAATAGAACAACCAGCCGGTGATGACGGCTTGCGCGCCGGCGCCGAGCATGTCGCCCGAACCCCAGCCCCAGTAGTTGATCCAGGTGGGTTCTTTGGCGGCGGGGTGGAGGTTGCGAGGGGATGTCATGTCGGTTGCGCGCTAGGCGCTTGTCTCTGGTACTTTTGTTTGATGCCGAGTGCCGTGCCGGGATTTCGTCCCGGCGGCCGACTCACTTTTTGGGCCGCCAAAAAGTAAGCAAAAAGCTCCCCCTGACCGCCCCGCCCCTTCGGGGTTCCCTGCGCTGCTCAGTCCTTGCGGGCCCGCGCGGAACTCCCTTCGCTACGCTACGGTCAGACAACCGCGCGGAGTCAGTTCTTGAAGTGCGCTTCGCGCACGCCCTCAAGGCCTTGCGCTGCTCGGCGGGGCTAAAAGGGGGCATGCAGAAATACATCCATCGCCCGGACTTCGGGCTTGGCTGTTGGCTGTTTGGCTGCTCTGGGGCCTCCCCKTCTAAACCGCCGAGAAGCGCAGAAGYCCGGGGCGCGCGCGCAGCGCGCATCAACAACTGACTTCGCACCCCTTTGTYTGAACGGAGCGTAGCGAAGTGAGTKGGGTGCGGCCCCGGGTTTCGAGCATCGCAGGGGACCCCGACAGGGGCGGTTTCGCAGGGGAGAGCTTTTTGCTTACTTTTTGGCGGCGCAAAAAGTGAGTCGGCCGCCGGGACGAAATCCCGGCTGGGCCTGGCCACAAACCCAAAGCAGCGCATATCAACCTAAATGAAGCGAACCAGCAATTCGCCCATTGCGAGCAAAGCCATCGCCTGCCCGAATGGCATCGACGTCAGCGGGATGTCCTTGTATTCCTGCAACGTGTTGAACACCGGGGTGCCGAAGCTCACCTGCGTCAACTCCCCCGCATCGTTGATCTTCGACCGAACGGCCAGCGCCGCCTTCACGCCAAAGGCTTCATAGTCGCGAGAGATGTAGCCCTTACGCACCGCCTTCAGGATGCCGTAGGCAAAGCCAGCCGAAGCCGCCGCCTCGTCGTACGAGGTGGGGTCATCCAGCAGCGTCGGCCACAACCCCGACGGCGACTGGAACTGCGCCAGCGCCTTGACCTGCGCCTCCAGCGTCGACACCAGGAACTGCCGAAACGCATCACCCTCAGGCAGGTTCAACAGCTCGATGAACTCCGGAATGACGATGGTCACCCATGAGTTCCCCCGCGCCCACAGCGCATTCGCAAAGTTGTGCCGGCCTTCAAACGTCCAGCCATGGAACCACAGCCCCGTCTTGCGGTCCGCCAGATATTTGATGTGAACCAAAAACTGCCGCTTGGCTTCCTCAACGTAGTGTGGGCGCCCAAGCAGCAAGCCGAACTTGGCCAGCGGCAGCACCGACATCATCAGCGTGTCGTCCCACATCTGCTGGTTGTTGACGCTGTTGTAGACGATGTGCTGGAAGCCGCCTTCCTCGGTGCGCGGCAGCTCGTTGTAGACCCACTCGGCCCAGCGGTCGATGTAGGGCAGGAAGCGGCGGTCGCCGGTGCGGTCGAACAGGTAGGCCAGCGTCAGGAAGGGCGCCACCGTGTTGATGTTGCGGCTGGGCATGCCTTCCGCAAAGCGCGCCTCGAACCAGCTCGTCATGATGTCCCAGGCCTTGGGGTCGCCCGTCAGCTCCCAGACCTTGTAGACGCCGTACAGGCCCACGCCATGCGTCCACTCGAAGCCGTTCCAGCCCTTGGTGTCCAGCACGCGGCCGTCGTCGAGGCGCAGCAGGAACTTGCCGTCCTTGTCCTCGATGTTGATCAGGTTGTGGATCAGGCGGTCGATAGCGCCGCGGATGTCGTCGCGGTCCGCGCCGAGGTGGGCCGTGTGGTGGGCCAGCAGCGGGTGGATCTTGGACGAATCGACGGGCTTGAGGATCTGGTTGGACATGGTCTTGTCTCGGTGAATTCTTGGAAGTTCAGCGCTGCAGGTTTCGGGGTTGGGGCACCGGCTCCAACGGTACGCCGCCGCGCGCCACGGCCAGCGGCACCAGGCGCACGGCCTCCAGCGCGTTCGCGGCCTGGCCATCGGTCGTCACGGCCAGGGTCAGCGTGTTCTCGCCATTCGGGTTCAGGATGCCCGGCGGCAGCACGAAGACGCGCTGCGGGCCGATGTGGGCGATGAACTGGCCCATGTTCCAGCCGTTGACGAAGATCAGCGCGCGGTTCTCCACCTCGGAGCGCGGCTTGGTCGTGTCGCCAAAGGCCAGGCCCAGCTGCACGTCGTGGCCGGCCGGCAGGTCCAGCTTGAAGTTCGTGCGCAGCCAGTAGCTGCCGGGCGCGGAAGGCGCTGCGCCGGGCGTCGTGGTTTCCCAGCCGGCTTGCGGCTTGGTCGGGTCGACGGGCAGATGCCAGCCCATGCGCTCGCCGTGCAGGCCGCCGCTGTTCATGGGGCCGCGCACGAGGTCGGCGATGTCCTCGCCGCCCTTGTTGCCCTGGATCTTCCAGGCGATGGGCGTGCCGAAGCGCTGGCCGCCCTTGGGCGTGATGGACGCGGAGATCAGGCCGCGTGCCTCCTTGTGCACGTCGTCAGCGAACAGGTCCCAGTTGTGCGAGTTGTTGCGCACGACGACAGCCAGCACGTGCTCGCCGGCGGGCAAACCTTGCAGCAACTGCCGGAAGGTGTCGGTCGTCTCGGGGAAGGGCCGGCCGGTGTCGTGCTCCTGCTGGCCGAGGAACTTGCCGTCCAGCCAGACCTGGATCATGCCGGCGCCACCGCCGCCAAAGAAGAGTTCCAGCTGCTGCGGCTTGGTGTCGGCCGTCGTGAAGCGGCCGCGGTACCAGACGTCGCCGTGGTGGAAGCCGTAGTCGCTCATCGCCAGCACGGGCTGGCCCTTGTCGGGCGCGGTGTAGACGTTGGCGGCCGAGGCGCCTGCGTCGGTCTTGCGCCAGGCGCTGTCGTCGAACTTGGGATCGGCTTCGAGCGAGTCGAAGCGACGCGTCCAGGTCAGCTGCGTCAGGTCGGGCAGCCGAACAGCGTCCGGGCCGGGCAGGGCTGCGCGGGCGGTGAGGCTGAAGTCCTGCGCCGACGCGGCGACGGCCTGGCCGTTGAAGCTCAGCGCGCTGATGCCATCGGGCGCCCAGGCGCGCAGCGCGCTCGGCTGTATCGTGTCACCGCTCAGTTGCAGGGTTTTTCCCGCGATGGTTGCCGTGCGGACGAGGCCGGGGCTGCGCACCAGCACGGGCTGGTCGCCGGCCTGCAAGCGCCAGAACTCCCAGCCGGTCTTCTCGTCAGCCAGCAGCAGCAACAGCGGCGCGCGGCCGCCGCCGCTGATCAGCACTTCGATCAACCCTTGGTGGGCGTAGTTCAGGCGCAGGTCGCCGCTGCTGGCATCCCAGTTCACCTGGGCCTGGCCGCGCAGCAGCTTCACGGTCGGCTTGGCGGCGTAGCGCAGCACGGTCTCGCCGTCGTCGCCATTGCGGCCGTAGAGCAGGGCCAGGTCACGCGCGCCCTGCTGCATCTGGGCCTGCAGCTCGCTGGTGCTGTAGACCAGGTGCTGGCGCTCCAGCGCGTAGGACGCGAGCAGCAGCTTGGCGTCCTGGCCCGTCAGCGTCAGCTTGCCAGCCTGCGGCACTTGATAGCTGCCGTCACGCGTCTGCAGCTTGAAAGCTAAGGCCTCGCTGCCCGAGAGGTGGTTGTGCTGGGCCAGCAGCACATGGCTGCCCAGCGCCTTGTTGACGTTGTGATAAAGCCTGATCTTGGCGTTGCCCGGGTCGATCACCTCGCCCTTGTCCATCTGCGCCAGCACCGGCGTGGCCGCCTGCACGAAGCCGCCCATCTGCTTGAGCACCAGCGCCTTGTCGCGCATGACGCGGGCTTCGCTGATGGGTGCGCCGTAGTCGTAGCTCGTGTAGACGATGGGGCCCGGCTGCCAGCCCCAGCTGGTGCCGCCAAACGCCATGTAGATGGAGTGGATGGTCAGCGAGTTGATGAGGCTGCTGCCGTAGAAAACGCGCTCGTAGCCGCCGCCCTGGCGCTGCGCCGTGCACTCGTAGGTGCCGTTGCTGCCCCAGTAGTCGAACCAGCCCGCGCCAATCTCGGCAACGAAGCCCGGCGTGTTGGGCGAGGCCAGTGAGCCGACCTTGGGCAGGTTCTTGCCGTAGATGCCCCAGTCCGGCGCCGGTGCCGGCGTGCCGGGCTTGGCGTCCACGCTGCAAACGCCGCCGGGGTAGCCGTCGAAGGCGTAGATGTCCGTCGGGCCGGGGTTGGCGAAGGGCGCGGTCGAKGTCTTCGGTGTCCAGTCCGGCAGGCGCGAGGCGGCGTTGTGGAACAGCGGCACGGTGATGCCGTCGGCGCGCGCCTTGTCCGCCAGGTGCTGCATGTGGCGGATGTTCTTGGGATTCACCGCGAACAGCTCGTTCTCCAGCTGATAGGCGATGACGGTGCCGCCGCCGTTGGTGAGCTGGTGACGCGCCAGGATGGCGTTGATCTGCGTCATCCACTCGTCGGTCGCGGCCTGGTATTCGGCCGCATCGGTACGCGCCTCGACGCGCTGGCGCAGCAGCCAGCCGGGGAAGCCACCGGCCGTCAGCTCGCCGTTCACATAGGGGCCCATGCGGGCGATGACGTAGAGGCCTTCCTCCTTGGCCATCTCGATGACGCGCTCGATGTTGCGCACGCCGGTGAAGTCGTAGTGGCCCGGCTTGGCCGAGTGGTAGCCCCACGAGAAGTAGAAGGACACGGTGTTCAGGCCCGACGCCTTCATCTTCTGCAGCACGTCGCGCCACAGGCCGGGCGAGGGCAGGCGGAAGGGGTGCATCTCGCCCGCGAAGATCATCTCTCGCTTGCCGTCGACGATGAGCGAATGGCGGTCCCAGGCAATCGTCTTGGGCTTGGCCTTCGGCGCCGTCGCGCGCTCCAGCTGCGCGGTCTCTTCCGAGATGACGGTGAAGTGGCGCACGGTGCCCGACACGCCGCCCAGTTCCTTCTTGGCCGTCCAGGTCTGCAGGCCGTCGAAGCTGTCGGAGTACCAGTAGCGCTTCGTCATGTAGTCGTCGAAGTAGATGCGCCAGCCGGCCTTGCCGTTCGCATCCTTGACGGGCACCAGCGCCTGGCCCTCCGACGGGCCGCCCCAGCCGGCCCAGTCGCCCGTCTTCTGAAATGTCCACGGGCCGTCCAGCGACGGCGCGGTGGCCAGTTCGATGAACTTGGTCGTCTCGTTCTTGGTGAACGCGACGTAACGGCCTTCGTGCTGGATGACGAAGGTGTCGATGTAGTTCTTCTCCAGCCCCTGCATGGGCACCGGGTCGCCGAACTTCGTGAAGCCGGCGTCCAGCGCCTTCACGGTGTAGGCGCCGAAGGGACCCTGCGTGCCGGTCGTGGACAGGCTGACGACCAGCTTCAGGCTGCCGTCGCTGTCGCGGAACCATTCCGGCGCCCAGACGTTCTTGACCCCCGGGAGCTTGACCGGCACGTCGGCCACATGCGTCCAGCTCTTCAGGTCAGCGGACTTGGCGATGCCGAAGGTCGAGCCGTTCCAGTTGGTCGTGTAGGCGATGTAGTACAGGCCGTCCGCCGCGCGGATGATGGACGGGTCGCGCAGCAACTCCTTGGCCGGCGTGTAGACCTCCGAGCCCAGCGACGTGAAGTTGATGCCGTCGGTGGAGCTGAACAGGCTCAGCGTGTTCTGCGATGTGGCCATGAAGGCCGACATCAGATAGGTGCGCTCGCTCTTGGCCGCCGGGGCCAAGGCGCCTGCTGGCGTGCTGACGGCGGTGGGCGCCTGCTGACCGGGCAGGTCCTGCGCCTGCACGGTTGCGCACAGCAACAGCGAAGCCAGCGAGACCAGCCGGAGGGCGGAGCGGGGCGACAAAGCGGAAGCAGCGGGCATGAGCGGACCGGGAGTGCGGGGAGCCTCGGGCAGTTTCACCCGGTTCCATGCCGGCAAAAAATCAAGCGCGTGCGAGAAGCGCTCAAAGCGAGGCGGTCACGGGGGCAAGCGAAAATGCCGGTATATGTTCAGTTTCTTCAAGAAGACGACTTCCGCTCCCGCCGAAGACGAAGCGCCCATCCTGCTGCCCGAGGGGTGGGTCACCAAGCCAGCCAGCCCGGTGCCGGTTCCTCTGCCTCCACCGGTTGCTGCGCCTGTCGCCGTGCCTGTTGAGGTTCCGGTCGCGCCGGTCCCTGCTCCCGTCACGCCGGCACCTGCCCGGCCCATTGCCCCGCCTCCACCGGCTCCGGAACCCGTGGCGCCGCCACGCCAGGGCTGGCTCGACCGCCTGCGCGCCGGCCTGCGCAAGACCGGCAGCAGCATTGCTGGYGTCTTCACCGGGACGCAGATCGACGACCAGCTCTACGAGGAGCTGGAAGAGGCGCTGCTGATGGCCGACGCCGGCGTCAGGGCCACGCAGTTCCTGCTCGACGACCTGAAGCGCCGCGTCAAGGATGCCAAGGCCAGCGACCCGCAGGCCGTGCGCGCGCTGCTGATCGACGCGCTGGCCGAGCTGCTGGCGCCGCTGGAAAAGGGCCTGGAAGTGGGCCGCCACTCGCCCACCGTGATGATGGTCGTGGGCGTCAATGGCGCCGGCAAGACCACCAGCATCGGCAAGCTGACCCGCCACCTCGCCGAGGCCGACCAGAAGGTGCTGCTTGCTGCGGCCGACACCTTCCGCGCCGCCGCGCGCGAGCAGCTCGGGGTCTGGGCCGACCGCGCCAAGGTCGAGATCATCAGCCAGGAGGGTGGCGACCCGGCGGCCGTGTCCTTCGACGCCGTCACCGCCGGCCGCGCCCGCGGCGCGGATGTCGTCATTGCCGACACGGCCGGGCGCCTGCCGACGCAGGTCCACCTGATGGAGGAGCTGAAGAAGATCAAGCGCGTCATCAACAAGGCCCAGGAAGGCGCGCCGCACGAGGTGCTGCTGGTGGTGGACGGCAACACCGGCCAGAACGCGCTGAACCAGGTCAAGGCCTTTGACGAGGCGCTGGGCCTGACCGGGCTGATCGTCACCAAGCTCGACGGCACGGCCAAGGGCGGCGTGCTCGCGGCCATCGCGCGCGAGCGGCCCGTGCCGGTCTATTTCATCGGCGTGGGCGAGAAGCTGGAAGACCTCGAGACCTTCAGCGCACGGGAGTTCGCGCGGGCGCTGCTGGAATAGGTTTCAAGGGACGCGTGCGCCCTGACCGATGGCATGGGCCGCAGGACTGCCTATGCTGCGGGTCCGTCCAACCCATCGAGGTTCGCATGTCCCGTACCCAGTTTCTGCTGCCGCTGACCCTGGCGCTCGCCGCCGCGCTGCCGATGAGCGCGCTCGCTGCCGACGCCCGCAAGGCCGCCATCACCGTCGGCGACACGCCGCTGATCCCGCGCGCCGCGCTGTTCGGCAACCCGGTCAAGGCCGGTGCACAGCTGAGCCCTGACGGCCAATGGCTGTCGTGGATGGCGCCGGTGAACGGCGTGATGAACGTCTGGGTCGCGCCGGCCGACAAACCGGAGGCTGCCAAGGCCGTCACCGACTCCAAGGACCGCCCCATCCCCGGCCATTTCTGGTCGGGCAACAGCGAGCAGTTGCTGTTCGTCAAGGACACCGCCGGCGACGAGAACTTCCGCCTGTACGGCGTGGACGTGAAGACCGGCGCGCAGCGCGACTACACGCCCTTCGACAAGGTGCGTGTGCGCATGATCGGCGGCTCGCGCAAGCGCCTGGACGAGGTGCTGGTCGGCATCAACAACCGCGACCCGCGCTGGCACGACGTGCACCTGCTGAACCTGAAGACCGGCGAGCTGAAGCTGGTCATGAAGGGCGACGGCTTTGCCGGCTTCGAGACCGACGACGACCTGCAGGTGCGCCTCGGTGGGCGCCCCAACGCCGCCGGCGGTGTCGACTACTACCAGGTCAAGGACGGCGTGGTCGCCGACAAGGCCTTCCTCAGCACCAGCCTGGAAGACAACGCGACCGGCCCCATCGGCTACACCGCCGACGGCAAGACCTTGTACTGGACGGACTCGCGCGACCGTGACACCACCGCCGTGTTCGCCGAGGACACCGCCACCGGCCAGCGCAAGCTGATCGCCCAGGATGCCCGGGCCGACCTCGGGCAGACGCTGCGCAACACCGTCACCGGCGAAGTGCAGGCCTATGCGGTCGACTACCTGACCACCGAATGGCATTTCCTCGACAAGGGCCTCAAGGCTGACTTCGACTGGTTGCAGCAGCAGCTCGGCAAGGGCGAGGTCATCGTCAGCAGCCGCACCCGGGCCGACGACAAATGGATCGTCGGTATCGATCCGGTCTCCAAGGTGTCCGCCACCTATCTGTACGACCGCAAGGCACGGAAGCTGTCTGCGCTGTACGTCGCCCGCCCCGAATTGCAGAACGCGCCGCTGGTGCCCATGCACCCGGTGGAGATCAAGGCCCGCGACGGCCTGACGCTGCCCAGCTACCTGACGCTGCCGCAGGGCGCCGACAAGAACGGCGACGGCAAGCCCGAACAGGCTGTGCCCATGGTGCTCTTTGTGCACGGCGGCCCCTGGGGGCGCGATGGCCATGGCTATAACGGCTACCACCAATGGCTGGCCAACCGCGGCTATGCGGTGCTGTCGGTGAACTTCCGCGCCTCCACCGGCTTCGGCAAGAAGTTCCTGAACGCCGGCAACAAGCAATGGGGGCTGACCATGCACGACGACCTAATCGACGCCGTCAACTGGGCCGTCAAGCAGGGCGTCACGAGCAGCGACAAGGTCGCCATCATGGGTGGTAGCTATGGCGGCTACGCGGCGCTGGCCGGCGTGACCTTCACGCCCACCGCCTTCACCTGTGCGGTGGACATCGTCGGGCCGTCCAATCTGGAAACCCTGCTCGGCACCATTCCGGCCTACTGGGAAGCCGGCAAGAAACAGATGTACAGCCGCATGGGCGACCCGACGACCGACGAGGGCAAGGCCGTCCTGCGCGCCGCGTCGCCGCTGTACAAGGCGGACCAGATCGTGCGCCCGCTGCTCATCGGCCAGGGCGCCAACGACCCGCGCGTGAAGCAGGCGGAGTCGGACCAGATCGTCCAGGCCATGCAGGCCAAGAACATCCCGGTCACCTATGTGGTCTACCCGGACGAGGGCCACGGCTTCGCCAAGCCGAACAACCGCGTCGGCTTCAATGCGATCGCCGAGAGCTTCCTGGGCAATTGCCTGGGCGGCCGCGTCGAGCCGCTGGGCGAGACGGTGCGCCAGTCGACCGCGCAGATCGCGCATGGGGCCGACTTCCTGCCCGGCCTGAAGGCCGCTGCGGAGAAGAAGTAAGCATCACCTTCCACGCGAATGGCGCGGCGCTGGCGCTGCATGCGTTTGCGGGCCGAGCGCCGGGCCTGCCATGGGCCAGAGG